>DATHJG010001006.1:0-6267 GCA_035489875.1 Solirubrobacteraceae bacterium
CGAGATGGTGCGCTCCGAGGCGGCGGCGGCCGCAGCGGCCCGCGGCGTGACCGAGGACGAGATCGTCCGGAAGTTCCTCGTCGGGCAGCCGATCGGGCGCATGGTCACCCCCGACGAGGTGGGCGCGCTGGTCGCGTACCTCGCCGGCGACGCCGCCGCGCCGATCACCGGCCAGGCGATCAACATCGACGGCGGGTCCCACCAGGGCTGACATGGGACCGCTCGAAGGCATCCGGGTCCTGGATCTCACGCGCTTGCTGCCCGGCGGCTTCGCGACCGCGCTGCTGGCGGATCTCGGAGCGGAGGTCGTGAAGGTCGAGCAGCCGGGGCGCGGAGACCACATGCGCTGGGACGAGCCGCGCATCGGCGGCGAGTCCGCCCACAGCTGGGTCACGGACCGCAACAAGGCGTCGATCGCCCTCAACCTCAAGGATCCCCGAGGGGTCGAGGCGCTGAAGGCACTCGCACGCACGCACGACGCGGTGATCGAGGGCTTCCGACCCGGGGTGGTCGACCGGCTCGGCATCGGGTACGACGCGCTGCGCGCCGTGAACCCCGCCCTCGTGTACGTCTCGATCACCGGCTACGGGCAGACCGGGCCGATGGCCCGCCACGCGGGTCACGACCTCAACTACGCCGGACGCGCCGGGGTCCTGTCGATCACCGGTAGCGCGGACCGTCCCCCGGCCATCCCGGGGGTCCAGGTCGCCGACATCGGCGGCGGGTCGCTGATGGCCGTCGTCGGACTGCTGGCGGCGCTCGTGCGGGCGCGCGCCACGGGTGCGGGCGATCACGTGGACGTGGCGATGACCGACGGCGCGTTCGCCTGGCTGTCGATCCACATGGGCGACCACTTCGCCGATGGCCGCGTCGGTGGCCCGGAGGCGATGCTGCTCAACGGGCGGTTCCCCTGCTACGCGGTCTACGAGTGCCGCGACGGCCGCCACCTCACCGTCGGCGCTCTCGAGCCGCAGTTCTGGACCCGGGTCTGCCGGCTGCTCGGACGCCCGGAGCTCGAGCCGACCCAGTTCGACCCCGAGGCGCTGCCCGCCTGGCGCGCGCTGTTCGCAGAGCGAGCCCGCGACGGGTGGCTCGAGCTGCTCGGCGGCCCGGACACCTGCGTCGGGCCTGTGAATGACCTCGCCGAAGCGGCGGCCGACCCGCAGCTGCGCCATCGCGGCATGGTCGGGGAGCTCGAGCATCCCGACTTCGGTCCGCAGCGGCAGGTCGGGATCCCGATCAAGCTGCGCAACCGGCCGGGCGCCCTGCGGACCGCCGCTCCGGCCCTGGGGGAGGGCAGCCGCCGGCTGCTCGCCGGCGCCGGCTACGGCGCGGACGCGATCGACGAGCTCCTGCGGGATGGCGTGGTCGCCGAGCCTACGACGGCTTCGGCATGACCATCACCTTCAGGGACGCGGCCTTGTCGAGTTGGACCTGGAACGCGTCGTGGATGCGCTCGAGCGGGAACGTGTGCGACACGAACCGCTCCGGCACGACGTCGCCGGCGGCGATCGCCGCGATGACCGCCGGGAACTCGTCGCGGTAGGCGAACGAACCGCGCAGCACGAGCTCCTTCTCGGTGATGCGGTCGAGCGACAGCTCGATCCTGCGGCCGTAGATCGCGGCGAGCACGAGCGTCCCGCCGCCGCGCAGGCTCTTCACCGCATCGGCGAACGCGATGGGCGCCCCGGCGCAGTCGATCGCGGCGTCGGTGCGTGCCCCGAGCCCGGACGCACCGGGCCCCGTCAGCTCGCGCAGCACCTTGACCGTGCTCTGCCGGAGCGGGTCGATCACGACGTCCGCGCCGAATTCGAGCGCCGCCTCGCGCCGGACGGGCGCGGGGTCGACGACGACGACGGCTCCGGCGCCGGCCAGGTAGAGGAAGCGCGTCACCGCCAGGCCGATCATGCCGGCCCCGAGCACGAGCACCGTCCTGCCCGCCACGTCGCCGCACAGCCGCACGGCCCGCAGGCCGACCGCGAGCGGCTCCACGAGCGCGCCGCCGCGGTCGTCGACCGAGTCCGGGAGCGGGAAGACCGTCTCGCCGACGACCGCCCGCGGCACGAGTACGCGCTCCGCGAACGCACCGGGGGACGCGTAGCCGATGTTCTGCGCGTGGCCGTTCTCGCACAGCTGCGGGTCGCCGGCGCGGCAGCGGGCGCATTGCCCGCACGGGATGAGCGGCCGGACCGTGACCCGGTCGCCGGCGGCCAGCCCCTCGACGTCCGGAGCGTCCAGCACCGTGCCGGAGAGCTCGTGGCCGAGCACCTGTCCCGGCCGCGCGCCGAACCCGTGCGAGTAGGCATGCAGGTCGGAGCCGCAGATCCCGCAGTTGGCGACCTCCACCACCGCCTGGCCGGGGCCCGCGGCCGGCTCGTCGGCGTCGACGAGCTCGAGCTGCTCCGGAGCGTTCCACCTGACCGCGCGCATCGTCAGGTGAGGGTGCCCGGCTGCGGCGGTGCCGTGCGGAGGCGACGACCCCGGGCCTGTCGGTTCCTCCAGCGCCCGGCCGCGAGACGTCCGTTCGCCGGCGCCGCGCTGCGTAGCTTGGGGAGCCGGCCCATGGCTCCGTCGACGCCCGCCACCAGCGACCCGGCTCGGCCGGCCGGCGACCTCCGGCTGGCCGGCGCGCTGGCCGCCGCGTGCGCCTGGAACCTGACCTCGATGGGCGCGATCGCGGACGACCTCGCCGCGGCGCTCGGCACCGGGCTCGCCACCGTGGGGCTTCTCGGGGCGGTGCTGTGGCTCCCGCACGCGCTCTCCCAGCTCCCCAGCGGCCGGGTCATCGACCGCCTCGGCACCCGCCGCGTGGGCGCCGCCGCGCTCGTCGGCCTGCTGGCGAGCAACGCGGCGGCGGCCCTGGCGCCCGACGTCGCGCTGGTCGGGGCAACGCGGCTGGTGGCGGGCGCCTCCTGCGGCGCGGGCTCGCTCTGCGCGATCGTGTACGCCCGCGGGCCCACGGCCGTCGGCCAGGGCATCGTCGGCTCGGCCACGAGCGCGGGCGCCGCCGCGCCGCTGGCGCTCATCCCCGTCGCCGCGCCGCTGCTCGGCTGGCGGGCGCCGTTCGCGCTCGGCGCGCTCCTGGCGCTCGCGGTCCTGGTGGCGTTCCTCGCCGGCGCCCCGGACGACCGCCACGCGCTTGCAGCGCGCCCCCTCCACGCGGCCGTGGGCATGCGCGCGCTGCTGCTCGACCCCGTGCTGTCCCGGCTCTCGGTCCTGCTCGGGGCGCTGACCATGCTGAGCTGGACGATGGGCAACTGGATCGTCCCGCTGCTCGCACGGGACGGCCGGTTCGGCGCGGTCCTGGCCGGGTTGCTGGGCGCATTGATCTTCGCCGGCGGCATCGTGGCGCGCCCGCTCGGCGCATGGATCGCGTCGCATACGCGCGTGGCCGGAGGGGCGATGATCGCCGGCTGCCTGCTCCTCGGCGCCGCTGCGGTCGCGGTCGTTGCCGCGGGCGCGCCCGTCTGGCTCGTCGCCCTCGCCGTCGCCGGGCTGGGCCTGACCGCCAGCATGCCGTGGGCCGTGATCCTGCACGCGGCCGGGAGCGCGAGGCCCGGCGAGGCGGCGGCCGGGGTCGGCGTGGTCGGGATGGAAGCCACCCTGGCCGCGGTGGCCTCGATCCCGCTCTTCGGGCTCGCGTTCGACACGGGGCACGAGACGCTCGCGCTGGTGTGCCTCGCCGTGGTCGCCGCCGTCTCCACGTTCGCCGTTCCCGCCGGCCGCGGGCTCGACGGGCGCCGCGCGCCGCTCGCCGTCACGAGGTGACGGCCGCGCCTGCCGACTCGTCGGACGACGCGGCCCGCACGCGATCGGCGAGCCGGCCCTGGACGCGCAGCACCAGCAGCGCGAGCTGCGCGCTCAACTGCGCGTCGGCGTCGGCGGCGATCGCGAGGCCCGTGATCTCCTCGATGCGGACCAGCCGGTAGCGGACGGTGTTCTCGTGCACGGCGAGCTGCACCGCGGAGCGGCGGACGCTGCGCCCGGTCTCGAAGAACGTGCGGAGCGTCGCCATGAGGTCGGCCATGCCCTCCGCTTCGCTCAGGAGCGCGCCGAGCGTCTCCTGCGCGAAGCGCTCCGCCTCGGCGGGGTCCGAGGAGGAGAGCAGCAGCCTGCCGGCGCCGAGATCGTCGGCGGAGAGCGCCGACTCGGAGCCGGCGCGCCGGAAGTTGCGCATCGACATGACGACCTGTCGAGCCTGCGTGTAGGCCGCGACGTAATCTCCCGGCGCGCGGCAGGTCGACGACAGGCCGGCGAGGAGGCGGCCGTCGGGATCCAGGCGCAGAAGCGTCGCGGCGACGGCGTCCCGGGCGCCGCGGACGGCGGCGACGGGCACCTCGTCGTCCCGCAGCTCGAGCATGACGGCGACGCCCTCCGCCACGTTGGTGGCGAGCACCTCGCGGCCCTGGCAGTGCTGGGTCAGCGCGCCCGCGAGATCCCGCGGCTCGGGCACCGTCCGGTTCTCGCCCTCGCCGACGGTCACGAGGACCAGCACGCGGGGGACGTCGAGGCGGATGCCGAGGTAGTCGGCGCGGCGGTCGAGCCAGGCCGCGTCGCCGGGGCCGCGGATGAGCTCCCCGGCCAGCGAGGCGCGGGCGTTCCACTCGGCGCTGGTGGCGCGACGTTCGGCGCTCATCTCGAGCGCGATGTTCGTCGCCGCCCGGCGGCAGACGTGGCTGTCGAGCGGACCGAACCGGGTCTGGTGCTCCATGACCACCAGATGGCCCCAGCAGTCGTCGCGCACGGAGACCGGCGCGATCAGGAAGCGGTGGTGGAGCCCGGCGACCGGGATCGGTCCGACGACGCCCCCGCGCGACGGCAGCCCGGCGAGCGCCTCGGCGACCGCGGGATGCTCGCGCGCCGCGGGCTCGAGCACGGTGGGGACGACGTCCGGGTCCATGCCCGGCGCGCGCGCGACGGCGAGGCGCTCGTACCGGGCGTCGTAGATCGCGCACGGCTTGCTCGTGAGCTGCGCGACGGCCTGGGCGATCTCGCGCAGGTTGCCGCCCTGCAACACGAGCGTGGACAGCTTGTCCTCCATCGCCGCAGCGCGCCGCAACAGGTCGTTCTGGCGCGTCACCGTCTCCACGCTCGAGCGCAGCCTCGCGGTCATCTGGGCCTGCCAGATCGCCACGGTCGCGAGCTCGGCGAACGCCGACGCCATCTCCCGCTCGACCGGGTCGAAGCGGTGGGGACGGTTCTCGTCGTCGAGGAACATGAGCCCGATGACGCCGCCCTTGAGCACCATCGGCACGCCCATCATCGCCCGGATGTTCCAGGTCCGCATGGTCGACCGGACCGGGCGCGGGTCGCGAAGGGCGTCCCCGATCACGACGGGCGCCTTCGTCTCGACGATCTCCTGCGTGAACGCATCCGCCGCGATGCCCGCGACAAGCCGCTTCACGCGCGCGTCGATGTCGCGGTCGGCGTGGCCGACCTGACCGTGGAAGTACCCGGTCTCCTCGTCCTTGAGGTAGATGCTGCAGCGATGCACGCCGACGAGATCGGAGATCTTCTCGGCGATCAGGTGCAGGAGAGCGTCCTGCTCGCGGACCTCGCCGAGTGCGCCGGCGACCTCCGCGAACGCCGCGATCGCCGCCTGATAGGCGTCGGCACGGGACGGATCTGTCCTCCTTGCAGTCACGCTTCCCTCGCGCCCGAAGCTAGCAGTAGACATGGGGATCGGCCTATCGACCGCGGAAGTCGGCGGCCCGCCCCTCGCGGAACGCCGCCATGGCCTCGCGTGCGTCCTCGGTCCGCGTGGCCAGGGTCTGGGTGCGGTTCTCCAGCTCGATGGCGGCCTCGAGCGAGGGGGCGTCGACGTTGCGGTGCAGGAGCTGCTTGGTCATCCAGACGCCGAAGGGCGAGTTGGCGGAGATCTGCGACGCCATCTCGCTCGCTGCCTCGTCCAGCCGGTCCCGGTCCACGACGCGGTTGGCGAGCCCGATGCGAAGCGCCTCCTCGGCGTCGACCGGACGCCCGGTCAGCATGAGCTCAGACGCGATGCCGAACCCGACGATACGCGGGAGCATGTGCGAGACGCCGACGTCCCCTCCGGACAGCCCGATGCGGACGAAGGCGACGCTGAACCGCGCCTCGGGAGCGCAGACGCGGACGTCGGCCGCGAGCGCCAGGGCGAGTCCGCCGCCTGCTGCGGGCCCGTTGACGGCGGCCACCACCGGTTGCGGGAGGTTCCGCAGGGCGAGCGCGAGTGCGGCCACCCGCTCCTGGCGGCGATAGACCGTCAGGACGTCGTCGTCGCTGCCG
>DATHJG010001007.1:0-8043 GCA_035489875.1 Solirubrobacteraceae bacterium
GGTCGAGCCCGCGCTGGAGGTCAAGGACGGCGGCAACGTGGCCGCCTGCCACTTCCCGCTCACCGACGCCGAGATTGCCGAGCGCGTGCCGTCGGCCCGGTCGCTCGGTTGACCGCGGGCGGGCCGTCGGAGACAATCGTCCGCATGCCCCCCGCGGCCCGCGTCGGCGACATGCACACGTGTCCCATGTCCGACGGTCCGAAGCCGCACGTGGGCGGGCCGATCCTGCCGCCGGGCGCGCCGACCGTGCTGATCGGCGGCATGCCCGCCGCGCGCGTCGGCGACATGTGCACCTGCACGGGCCCGCCGGACATGATCGCGATGGGGTCGTCGCGGGTGATGATCGGCGGTCAGCCGGCGGCGCGGATGGGCGACACCACCGCGCACGGCGGCGTGATCGTGCTCGGCGCACCCACCGTGCTGATCAACTCGCGGCGGCTGCGCCTTGCTCGCCGCGTCGCGAGCGCCGCAGCCCTCCGCGAGCGCGGCGTCAAGACGGCGTCGCGGCGCGGCGCGCCAGCCGCGCCAGCCGGTCGTCCCACTGTGCGCCGACCGACGCCATCCACGCCATCGCCTCCCCCATCGGCTCGGGGTTCAACGCATAGCGCAGCTCGCGCCCCTCGCGCCGCGACGCGACCAACCCCGCGCGGTCCAGGGCCGCCAGGTGCTTGGCGACCGCCTGCCGTGTCACCGGCAGCTCGCCGGCGAGGCGGGACGCGCTCGCCGGCTCCTGCGCGAGGCGGCCGATGACCGCCCGGCGGGTCGGGTCCGCGAGCGCGGCGAAGACGGCGTCGACGTCCATCCCGCTCAGGCGTAGGCGAGCGCGGCGGCGCGCGCGAGCGCCATCACCGTCGTCGCGCGCGGGACCCAGTTTCCGCCCACCCTCGGAATGCCGGCCACCTCGAGCGGCACGAGCGGGCGCTCCTCGACCACCACGCGGGTGCCGCCGGGCGCGTCGTCGAGCGTCCACTCCACCCGCGACGGGATACCGGTCGCGTCGTCGTCCCAGCGGAACCGGAGGCGCCGCCGCTCCTCGACCTCCTCGACCACGCCCTCGCGCTCCTCGCCGCTGGCGATCCACACGGCGCGGACGGGCGCGCCCTCCTCCGGCTCCAGCTCGACCTCGTCGGCCAGCCACTCGCGCAGCTCGGCGGGCTCGGTCAGCAGCTCCCACGCACGCTCGCGCTCGACGGGCAACACGATCTCTCGACGGACGGTGGACACGGCGCCTCCTGCAACTCGACGGTTGCGCATAGGCTAGCATGTGCAACCCAACGGTTGCACTAACGGAGGTTCGCCATGCCCCTCGTTCCCATGGTCATCCAGCAGGACCCGCGCGGAGAGCGCTCGTTCGACATCTACTCGCGGCTGCTCAACGAGCGCGTCATCTTCCTCGGCACCGAGGTCAACGACGAGGTCGCGAACCTCGTCAACGCGCAGCTCCTGCACCTCGAGGCCGCCGACCCCGACAAGGAGATCCAGCTCTACATCAACTGCCCGGGCGGCATCGTCTACTCCGGCCTGTCGATCTACGACACGATGCGGTTCATCCAGCCCGACGTGCGCACGATCTGCTGCGGCATCGCGATGTCGATGGGCTCGCTGATCCTCGCGGGCGGGACGGCCGGCAAGCGCCAGGCCCTGCCGAACTCGCGCATCCTCATCCACCAGCCGACCGGTGGCTTCCAGGGCCAGACGACCGACATCGAGATCCACGCCCGCGAGTCGGCGTTCCTGCGCACGCGGCTGGAGGAGATCTACTCCGAGCACACCGGCCGCTCGGTCGAGGAGCTGCGGCGCGACATGGAGCGCGACCGCTTCCTCTCGCCCCAGGAGGCGGTCGACTACGGCCTGATCGACCGCGTGCACGCCGACCGCAACGGCAACGGCTACCCGGCGCCCTCGTCGTCCTCTTCGTCGTCGTCGACGTAGAGCGACTCGGAGGCGAGCTCGCGGTCGTCGGCGTCCCACAGCTTCACGTCGAGGTAGTCGGAGCGGTAGGCGTCGGGCGCGATCAGCGTGAAGCGGTCCTCGACCAGCGCGCACTGGTCGACCGCGAGCCCGGCGAGCTCGGCGGTCGCGACGCGCGCGCGGGAGAGGAGCGGGACGCCCCAGACCAGCGTCATCTCCGCGCTGCGGCCGCCCTCGCCGCGCCACGTGCCGACGACCTCCTCGCAGAGGTCGATCTTCCAATCCGGGTTGCGCTCGGCGGTCTCCTCGGTGAAGTCGGCGCGCGCGCTGAAGTCCGACGGCTCGGCCTCGGGGCCGGTGCCGTCGGGCTCGCCGGGGACGAACGAGACGTAGCCGAACAGCTCGAGGTCGGTCGTCGTGCCCGCCGTGACGGGGACGTACGTGCGGCCGTTCCAGGTGCGGTCCGGGAACCAGCGCAGCTCGCGCGCCTCGCCGAGCTCCTGCCCCTCGCTGTCGATCCGCAGGCAGGCGGCGAGGAACTCGGCTTGCAGGGTCTGGGCCCAGGCGCCGTGCGGGAGCGCCTCCTGGGGTGGCTCGGCGGCGAAGCGGCAGACGAAGCGTTCAACGGGCGGCATCGGCGCGGAAGCCTACCCGCGAACCTGCGGCGGGACAGTCCGCTCACGTTTCGAGCAGGAGCGTGACCGGACCGTCGTTGACGAGCTCGACGGCCATCTGCGCCCCGAACACGCCGCGGGCGGCGCCGAGGCGGGCGCAGAAGCGCTCGTAGAGGGGCTCGGCGTGCTCGGGCCGTGCCGCGGCGACGTAAGAGGGGCGGTTGCCGCGACCGGCGTCGCCGTAGAGCGTGAACTGCGAGACGCACAGCACCTCGCGCTCGCCGAGCGGCTCGTTCATGCGCCCGTCGGCGTCGGGGAACACGCGCAGCGCGCGCACCTTGTCGGCGAGCTTGTCCGCCTGCTCCGGACCATCCTCGTGCGTGACGCCGAGCAGCACGAGCAGTCCGGGGCCGATCGCGGTCACGCGCTCCTCGTCCACCGTCACCGCGGCGCGGCTGACGCGCTGGACGAGGGCGCGCATCAGACCAGCGTCGCCCCGACCACGACCGGCAGCGCGAGCGCGGTCGTGCAGGCGATTGCCGCGGCGCTCACGCGCAGGTACAGGCCGAACTCGTGCGCGAGCACGATCGAGCTGAGCCCGACCGGCGTCGCGGCCAGCAGCACGTACGCGGCGATGGCGAGCACGACGTAGAGCACGGGCAGCGAGACTAGAGCGTCGGTTGCGGCGCGCTACCGACGCCGGTCAGGCTTCCCGCAGCTCCGCCGCCGCCTGCTCCGGCACGACGACGCACAGGTGCACGCCGGTGCCCAGCTCGAGCCCGGCGAGGTGGGTCAGCCGGGGGAGGATGTCGATCCGCCAGCAGAAGTGGTCGGCGCCGCGCGGGGCGGTGCGCACCCACAGGTTCAGCGGGGGCATCCCCCCGAGCCGGCGGCGCAGCCGGACGAGCGCGTCGTGCACGAGCCCGGCGGCCAGCGGCCCATCGTCCTCGAAGCGCGCGCGCGAACGGCGCGGGGCGATCATCAGCTGGAACGGCAGCCGCGAGGCGTACGGCGCGAGCAGCACCGCCTCGTCGTCGATCGCGACGACGCGCTCGCGCCGCCGGACCTCCTCCTGCACGAGGTCGCCGAGCAGGTTCCCGCCCATCGTGCGCGTCGCGTACGCGCCGAACCGCTCGCGCTCGCGGGCCACGGCCGCGGGGACGAAGTCGAGCGCGTAGAGCTGGGCGTGCGTGTGCGGGAGCGACGCGCCGCCCTCGCGCCCCTCGTTGACGAGCACGTGCACGCACGCGGCCTCCGCGTGCGTGCGCATCCGCTCCCGCCAGACCTCCATGGCGGCGGCCACCTGCTCGGGCGCCACGTCGGCGAGCGAGCAGACCGGGTCGGGCGCGTTGACGATCACCTCGTGGGCGCCGGTCGCACGCCGGGCGCTGAACAGGTCGGGAACGGCCTCGGGCTCCGGCTCGGCGCCGTCGGGCGCGAGCGCGGGGTAGAGGTTCGGCACGACGCGCACGCTCCAGCCCGGCGTGTCGGGGCCGCCGCCGTTCGGGCGCACCGCGTGCAGCTCGGGCGGCGTGCGGTCCTCGTGGCCGGGGAGGAACGGGTCGCGCTCGGAGTCGATCGGCGCGATCGGCTCGAGATCGAAGTGGCCGCCCGGCCGGCCGGCGCGGGCCGCGGCGATGATCACCTTCAGACCAGTGAGGGGATCGACGCGGACCTCGTTCATACGCCGAGGTAGCGCTCGACGTCGGCGGCGAGCTGCTGCTTGGACGTGTACTGGCCCTGGTGGATGAACGCGGTCTTCCCGCGCGCGTCCACGAACACCGTGATCGGGTAGTTGGCCGGCGCCTTCAGCTTCTGCGCGATCTTCTCGTCGGGATCCTCGTAGGAGGGGAACGGGACGGGGTACCTGACGAGGAAGTCGCGCGCGTCCTGCTCGGCGTCGGCGCCGTTGAGGCCGAGGAAAGCGACCTCGCGGCCGCGCTCGGTCGCGAGCTGCTGGAACACGGGGAACTCGGCGCGGCACGGCCCGCACCACGACGCCCACTTGTTGATCACGACCGGGTGGCCCTCGAGCTCGGCCAGGCGCTGCTCGAAGCCGCCGACGCCACCGCCGAGCAGCTCGGCCGACTGCCGGTGCAGCGCGGCGAGCGCGGCTGGCGCGCCGGCCAGCTCTCGCTTGGCGCGCTGCAGATCGAACGGGGCTTGCGACGCGGCCTGGTCGGCGCCGTTGTCGCCCGCTTGCGACAGCCCCACGACCAGCACGCAGGTCAGGATGACGACGCCGAGGACCCAAGGCAGGGCGCGCTTCACGCCCCATACGGTAGCCCTGTGATGGATTCCTCCGCGCAGTCTGCTTCAATTGAGTCACTCGCGGAGCACCGATCCTCGAGGCCTCCCGGGTTCCCCGCAGACCAGGCCTCGGATCTCGGGCCGCGGATTTGCGGAGTGGCGCGCAGTCGGTCGCCGCTCCCCCCACCTGTCATTCACGAGCCGTATGGCCGATCTCACGTCAGTGGCCGTCGAGGCCACGCCTGCCACTCCCTCTGCCGAGGCGATCGAGCGTGCCGCGGCGTTCACCCGCGAGCCGTTCGTGCTCGAGGGCGAGGACGCCGGCGCGCAGCTCGCGCCCGGCACCGCGCGCCGGCGCGCGCTCGACGCCGCGCTGGCAGAGCTGGACGCGGGCGCGAAGGTGCCGTCGGTCGCCTGGCGCCAGCGCTGGTCGCTGCTGCTCGGCCTCGACCGACTGCTCAGCGCCGAGGAGCCCAAGCTCGTCGACGGCACCGTGCTCTCCGCGCACCAGGTCGACGCGCTCTCCGGCACGCTGACCGCGCTGCTCGCCGAGTCCGGCAACGGGTCGGCGTCGAACGGCGCCGCGCCCGACCCCCCCGCGCCGCTCGCGTCGGTCGCGATCCCGGGGGAGGAGGAGCTCGACGACGAGGACGAGCCGGAGGAGCCGCAGGACTGGGAGGACGACGGCGCGGGCGAGGTCGACGACGACGATCAGCTCCCGGAGGCGCCCGAGGACCCGAACGCGGGCAAGCGCTTCTGGTTCGAGCACGCGACCGGGGCCGGCAAGACGGTCGCGGCGCTCGGCTTCGTCGAGGGCTCGCGCACCGGCGGCACGCTGATCCTCACCCACCGCCGCAACCTCGTCGACCAGTTCCTCGGGGAGCTGCGCGACCGCGGCTACGGCAAGCGGATCTCGCCGCCGCTCGTGCGGGGGCAGGATCGCGGGGACGGCCCGGTCACGGTCGAGACCTACCAGTGGTTCGTGCGCAACGCCGGCAACGTCTCGGACGCGTACACGATCGTGATCTGCGACGAGGCGCACACGGCGCTGGGCGAGAAGACGTCGGCGTCGATCCGCAACTGGCACGAGCCGGTGTTCGTCGGCATGACCGCGACCGGCGCGCTGATCGCGCGCCACGTCACCGATCTCTTCCCCACGCAGACGTCGCGCTTCGACCTCGCGCAGGCCGCGCGGCGCGGCGTGATCGCGCCGCTGCGCTGCGTCCGGATCCCGCCCGGGCCGGGCGTGCGGACGATCGCCAAGGTGCCGCTGCGCCGCGGCGAGGTGGACACCGAGTTCGACCAGGAGCTGCTGGCCGAGCTGCTGGACCAGCAGCCGTTCAACCTGGCGGTCGCCGACCTCTACAAGACGCGCTTCAACGGCGTGCCCGGCGTCGTCTACTCCGCCGGCGTGCGCCACGCGTACAACGTCGCGGAGGCGTTCCGCGACGTCGGGATGAAGGCGCAGGCGGTCTCGGGCGAGACGCCCAAGCGCGAGCTGGCCGAGATCCTCGCGCGCTACGAGCGCGGCGACATCGACGTGCTCATCAACGCCCAGCTGCTGGCCGAGGGCTGGAACTCGCCGCGCGCGACGGTCTGCATGCACCTCGCGCCGACCGCGTCCAAGCGCATCTACCAGCAGCGCGTCGGGCGCGTGACGCGCCGGCATCCGGGCAAGGAGGCCGGCATCGTCGTCGACTTCGTCCATCCGGCGACGAAGCACGACGACCCGGTCGTGACGCTGCACTCGCTGCTCGATCGCGAGGTCTACCGCGGCGGCGCGATCGTGGTCGGGCCGGTGCGCCGCGGGCGCGGACGGCGGCTGCGGGTGGAGCGCCGCGTGCTGCCGGTGACGGCGGACGAGAACCGCCGGATCGAGGTCTTCGAGCGCGAGCTGTGGCGGATCGCCGTCGAGCATCTCGACTACGGCGAGCAGGTCCAGTGGGCGGCGCTGGCCGGCGCGCGCGTCACGCCGGCCGGCTGGCGCCGGGCGCGGGCGATGCTGCACTTCGACCAGGGCGGCGAGCTCAAGCGCACGTTCCTGATCACGGCGGTCGACCGCAACAAGAACGCGCAGCTACGGCTGCGGGCGCTGCAGGAGATCGCCGCGTCGCGCGACGCCGAGGCGTTCGACCGCGCGCTGGACTTCGTCGAGTCGTGGCCGCGCGACGACAAGCGCGAAGGCGTGAAGGTCGTGCTGCAGGCGCTGGCCGAGAAGAAGATCGGGCGGCGCGACCAGGCGAACAACTGGATCTGGCGCTGCGCGAACATGACCCGCGAGGTGCACGAGGAGTACGCCGTGCAGCGCTGGCCGGAGACGAAGCGCCTGCTCGGGCTGCTCGTCAACTCCAGCGGCGGCGCGCATGCGCGCAACGCGCGCCGGCTCGTGCACGCGGCGCGCCAGCAGGACCGCCGGCTCTCCGCCGCGCTCCTGGCGGCGGCGATCCCGCACACCGCCGAGGCGAGCGAGGTCGTCAACGGCGCCCGCACGCGCATGTCGCGCAAGCCGGCGGCGTTGGCGCGGGAGCTGCTGCGCAACTTCCCGAAGGGGGGCAAAGGTCGGCGCGGGATGCGGCGGCGGAAGAAGAAGGGAGCGCTCGAGGGCGTCGCGCCGGAGGCGGCGCTGGCGCTCGACGCGGTCGCCGACGTCGGGGTGCTGGACGAGGATCCCGACCGGGTCGAGACCGAACGGACCGACGACGGCGGGCCTCCGGCCAAGCCGCGCCGCTCCCGCCGGCGCAAGGCGGCCGACGAGACGCCGGAGGTCGCGGAGGAGACGCCCAAGCCCACGCTGAAGCGGGCCCGCCGCAAGCCGGTCGCTCCGGAGGGCCCGCCCTCGTGGATGCTCGCCGCGGCGGCGGCCGTCGAGGCGGCGGCCACCGGCGCCGAGGCGCCGAAGCCCGCGCCCCGGCGGAGCGCGAAGACGGCGGACGAGTCGGCTGTGGTCGACGCCGCGCTGGACGAGGCGGCGAAGCCCGCGCGCCGGCGGCGCGCGAAGGCGGCGGACGAGCCGGCGGTGGCCGAGGCCGCGCTGGACGGGGCGGCGAAGCCGGCGCGCCGGCGGCGCGCGAAGACGGCGGACGAGCCGGTGGCGGTCGAGGCCCCGAAGCCGGCGACTCGTCGCCGTACGACTGCGAAGGCCGCGGAGGCGTCCGATGAGGCGCCGAAGCCTGCGACTCGTCGCCGTACGACTGCGAAGGCCGCGGAGGCGGCGTCGGACGAGGCGCCGAAGCCCGTCAAGCCGGCGCCGCGTCGGCGAGCCACGGCG
>DATHJG010001008.1:0-2368 GCA_035489875.1 Solirubrobacteraceae bacterium
CGGCAACGGACTCGACGTCGACCTCGCCGAGCTGCTGCGCGACCGGCCGCTGGAAGCGACCGTCGAGTGGCACCACCACCCGACCCAACCGCTCGACGAGCGCGGCCAGGGCGACGCGCACCTGCAGTTCGCGTTCTCCGCGCACCGTGCGGTCGTCGACGTCGACATCGAGCTGGGGCTGGTGCGCGTCGTGGAGCTCGCGACCGCGCAGGAGGTCGGACGCGCGCTGCACCCGCAGGCGCTCGAGGGCCAGATCGAGGGCGGCTCGGCGCAGGGGCTCGGGCTGGCGCTGATGGAGGAGATCGTGGTGCGCGACGGCGAGGTGCTCAACGCGTCGTTCACCGACTACCTGATCCCCACGACGCTCGACATGCCGCGCGTGCGCATGGACATCCTCGAGCACGCCGACCCGACGGCGCCCTACGGCCTGAAGGGCGTCGGCGAGCCGCCGAACATCTCGACGCCCCCGGCGGTGGTCGCGGCGGTTCGCGCGGCGACGGGCCGCCCGCTCGCGCGCATCCCGGTGCGCCCCGAGCACATCGTCTAGCCGACCGTGCGCGTGTGGTCGGCCGGGGCGCTTGAGCTCGGCCGATCGGTTGGCTATGTTGCAACGCCTGTTGTTCGAAGTGCGCCCCTGATGCAGGATTTCCTCCTCGACGATGCGGATCGTGCGTTCCGGGCGGAGGTACGCGGGGCGCTCGCGCGCGAGCTGGCGCCGCGTGCCCGGGCGATCGAGGACGACGACGACTGGCGCGCGGTCCGCGCCGCCGTCCGCGCGCTCGGTGAGGCGGGCTACCTCGAGCTGATGTTCCGGGATCGGTACTCGGGACCGCTCCGACGTCCGGGCATGATCCACGCGACGCTGCTCTCCGAGGAGGCGGCCGCGGTCAGCTACGCGTTCGAGTCGACGATCGCCACGGCGCTGAGCTGCGCGCTCCCGCTCGGTCGTCATGCGACGCCCGAGGTGCGCGAGCGGTTCCTCCCCGCACTGCTGGCCGGACGTCACGTCGGGGCCATCTGCGTGACCGAGCACGGCGCCGGCTCTGACACGTCCGGCATCTCGACGCGGGTCGAATTCGACGCGGCGCGCGACGAATGGGTCGTCAACGGGCTCAAGCGCTACGTGTCCAACGCCTCGGTGGCTGACGTCTACATCGTCTACGGGATCAGCGATCCCGGCGCGCCCGCGGGACGAGGGCTCAGCGCCGTCGTGATCCCCGCCGACACCCCCGGCCTGAGCTTCCCGCGGCGCTACACGTTCATGGGGCGCCGCGGCTGCGTCGTGGGCGAGCTCGAGCTGCGCGACTGCCGGGTGCCGGCCCGCAACCTGCTCGGGGAGCCGCACGCGGGGATGCGGATCATGGTCGAGATGTTCAACTTCGAGCGCATCCTGCTCGGCGGGTCCGCGCTCGGCGTGGCGCGGAGCGCATTCGAGATCGCCTGCGACCACGCTCAAGTGCGCGAGTCCTTCGGCGCCAAGCTCGGCTCCAAGCAGCTCATCTGGAGCCGGATCGCCGACATGAGCTGGCGCATAGACGCCGCAGAGCTGCTCACGTATCGCGCCGCGCGGCTGTACGACGACGGCGCCGCCGGCAAGGAGCTGATGAAGCCTGCGGCGATGGCCAAGCTCGTCGCATCCGAGACCGCGACCCTCTGCGCGGACGCTGCCGTGCAGATCCTCGGCGGCGACGGCCTCACCAAGGAGTACGGGCGCGCCGAGCAGATCTTCCGCGACGCACGGGCCCTGCCGATCGTCGGCGGCACGTCCGAGATGGCCCGCTATCTGATCGCCTCGGCCGACCTGCCCGCCGAAGCCGGTCCTGTGAGCGGATGAACATCCCCACCCTGCTCCTGCGGACCGTCGAGCGCTTCCCCGACCATCCCGCGCTCGTGCATGCCGGGCGGCGCTGGACCTACGCCGAGTGGTTCGCGCGCGTCAGCAGGCTGGCGCACGCACTCTCGGAGCTCGGCGTGCGGCCGAGCGACCGGGTCGCGTTCTACGTCCACACCTCCGAGGCGTCGGTCACCACGTACTTCGCGTGCCAGCTACTCGGGGCGGTCGCGGTACCGATCAACTTCCGCCTGGCGGCGGGCGAGGTGGCACACATCCTGCGCGACTCGGGCGCGCGCGTGCTGCTCTACGGGCAACCCCTCGTCGAGACCGCGATCGCCGTCGCCGCCGAGATCCGCACGGTGCACGACTTCGTCTGCTGCGCAGACGACGCGGAGGACGTCGCGCCGGGCCATCTCCGCTACGAGGACCTCGCCGAGCGGACCGCGGACACCGTTCGGCCTTGGCCCGATCCACTGCCCGCCCAGCGCTCTGCCCTGGTCTACACATCGGGCACCACCGGGCGCCCCAAGGGCG
>DATHJG010001009.1:0-8803 GCA_035489875.1 Solirubrobacteraceae bacterium
TGCCGATCAGGTCGGCGACACGCCGCCATGAGCCGTGCTCGGTGTGCAGGACATGAAGCCATGCGACGAACGGACCCGCGAGAAGCATTGGCTTCTGCGGGCTCCGGCGGCGCATCTGCGCAGTGGCCACCTGGCGCTCAAGCTCGCGGCGCGGATCGTGCGAGTAGCAGTACTCCGAGCCCACGAGCGCGTGCCGAGTACACAGCCTGCCCTTGCCGGGCGCGTTGACCTTGACGCCCTTGCACTGAGGCCGGCCCGGCCCCTGCTGCGAGTTCCACCCCAGCTGCGCCTTGCGCCACTCCCGGTACGCCTTCTCGTCACGGTCCCGGGCGCCACGACCGTGCGTCCTAGACGCGAGCCGAGTCGCCTCGATCCGATCACGCGCGGGCAGCCGCAGGCGCCGCCAGCCATGGCTGATCGCCGCCGCGGCCGAGTGGTGACTGCTGTAGCCGACGCGCTCGTAGACCTGCTTGGAGAGACTGTTGATCGACCGGCCCTGCTCGACGTGCGCGCGGTACAGGGTCCGCAACTGCACGTCGGTGAACTTCGAGCCGCGCAGGTCCGGACGTGGCCAGCCTGCGCGGCGCTTACGCTCAAGTGGCGTGTCGCACCACGGGCAGACGCCTCGGTCGACGAGCACGGTCCACTCCCGGCACTTCGGGCACCAACGCTGCTCGCTCATGGTGTGGCTCCTTCCTTGTGCCGGTTCCCGCACGAGCACTGGTGCCAGCCCGGCTCCGTCTCAGCGTCCAGCCGGGCGGACGGATCACCGCGATACCGGTCGCTCAAGTCCGACCGGGACAATGCTTCGCAGTCCGCGAGCGCGTCGTCGACCGTGACCTCACCGCGCTTGAGCGCCGGGAGTACGACCGCGACCTTGCTCACGTCCGCTGCGGCGAGTCGCGCAGGGTCAGCGCCGCCGTCCACTACGACGTGTTGCCAAGCGTCGATCAGCAGGTACGCCTGCGACCGTTTCAGCCCGACCTCCGGGCCACCCAGCCATGTCGTGAAGGACTCGACGCCGAGTGCCTCCCACGCGCGTTCCGTGTGGAACGCGTGCAGCCGGCCGGCGAGCAGCACCCAGGACTGCTTCACGGCGCTGCACGCGGCGACGACCTGCACTTGCAGGTCGTACGCGCGCGCGGGAGACAGAACGTCGGTCACGGGCCCGACTACCAGCCGGGCTTGTCGTCGGCTTCGGCCTGCGCCTTGGCCTCGTCGAGTTCCTCCTGCGACGGGACACCCCCGGCGTCCGGGATGTCCGACGTGCCCGGGGCGCCCGGCTGCACGCGGTTCTGGACGTAGAGGTTGCGGAAGTCGCCCTTCTGGACGATCTCGACCTCGTAGTAGTTGCCGACCATCGTCTTGCCCGCCTGGTCGAGCTGCTCGAGGCCGGTGATGTCGGCGACGGGGATGCCGAGCCGTGAGCACATCGACTTGGCGGCCTTCGCCTGCCCCTCGGACTTGAAGCCGCCGAGCTGCGTCCACTCGTACCCGGTCTGCGGGCCGGCGGCGACGCGCCAGTCGACGACGAGCACCTCGTTGCCGCTCTTGCTCGTGAACGCCTTGAAGCCGGTGAGCGTGACGTCGTACAGGCCGGGCTCCGGCGGGTCGGTGTTGTCGTCACGCTCGGCGTCGACGTCGCCCGCGGCCGTCCATGCGTCGGTGAAGCTCACTTCGCACCCCCGTTCCCGTTGCCGTTGCTCGTGCCGGCGGCGAGGCCGGCGGCCATCGCGTCGTAAAGCGCCCGCGCGTCGAGGTCCATCGGGTCGGGCAACGCGACGCGTCCGCCGGCCTCGAACTTCGCTGACGGCGCCGTGTGCAGCTTGCGGCCCGCCCCGAGCGTCTCCGCGAGGAAGATGAACTGCACGGCGCCCTGCACGTAGGTCAGGACCTTCGCGTCCAACTTCGCCACGTAGCGGGTGACGTCGCCGTCCTGCACCGCCTTCGTGTGCGTGAGGAACCACACACCGAGGTCGGTGGCGAGCAACTGGCCGATCGTGCGGCGGAACGTGCCCTCCGCGCTCTTGATCGACCGGCTGTAGTCGTCGGTTGCGCTCGCGAGCACCTGGCCGCGGCCAGCGCAGTGCTGGTCCACGAAGTTCCAGATGTCGTCGACCATGTCGATCACGACCGTCTCGAACTGGTGGCCGGGCGTCGTGAGCGCCTTCACGACCTCCTCGAACGCGCTCCACGACGAGACGTGCTCGACGTAGTGCTCGCCCGGCAGCAGCGTCGTGCCGCGTTGCGTGTCGATGATCAGCGTCTTGTCTGGCGCCCAGCCGGCGGCGAGCGTCGACTTCCCGCTCTTGGGCATCCCGGCGAGCATCACTCGCGCGTTGAGCGGGCCGATCTCCAGCGACGCCCGGGATTGCTTTCGTGTGGGCAACTGCACCGTCATGCGGCCTCCTTGTGGCTGCTCTCTCTCACACTTGGGGCGACGGCAGCGACGGCCGGTGTGGCCTCGCGCTCGGGTCGCGTGATGAACTGGTGCTCCCAGCCGGGTTCGCGGCTGCACGCGCTCAGGTAGGCGCAGCCGCCGTGGTCGCTGCAATGCGCGACGTTGCGCGGCCACACGCCGGACCGACGGGCGGCGCGGATCGACTCGGCCCACGTCCACAACTCCTGCTCCAGGCGCAGGAAGTCGTCGGGCGTGCGCGTGACGATCTCCTCCGACAGGTAGTCGTCGGGCTTCGTCGCGTACTCCTGCGCGATGCGCGCCAGGTAGTCGTCGAACGATTCCTTCTGCGTCTGCCGGATGCCGGGCTTCTTGGTGACGCGGTACCGGACCTCGGTAATCTCGATGCCGAGACACCGCCACGCGAGGTACGTGCCGATCGTGACCTGCCGGTCCAGGCGCAGCCGGGCGGGCGCGTTGACGCGGTCGATGCGCCCTTGCAGCTTGTTCTCGATCAGGACCGCGTTGGCAGCATCGAGCGCGTCGAGGCGGCAGACGATGTCGTGCGTCAGCGAGTACCGGCCGCCCTGCGCGGGGTTGCGGATGCGGGCGCGCAGCTCGACCTCGCGGGTCGCGTCGTGCGTACCGTACGCAGCCAGGTACGCGCGCGCCGCTTCCCGGACGACCGTGGCTTGCACGTCAACCTCACGGTCATCCGGCGCGGTGATCCACGGGCTGCCAGCGGCACGCTCGGTCTCCGCGCGCGCCTCGTCGCGGAGGGAGGTCTCCCCCGCGTCCGGGTCGCCGTGCTCGAGGGCGTGCGCGAACGCGCGGCCCATCGCGAGCGGCTTGGCGGTGACGGCCGGCTCGAGCTGGTGCTCGCGCGACCAGTTCCACTTCTGCTGACACGCGAGGAACGTCCCGATGCTGGAGTGGCTCAGGTGATCGCGGCCGGTCTCCTGCCCGTGGAGGTTGATGCGCTCGGGCGGGCGGAGCTCATACGCGGGCGGGGTCGCGAGCGCGGTCATACCGTGCGCTCGGCTTCCTCGCGGGCGACCTGCTCACCGCGCGCGGTCAGCATCCATCCGGCCGGACGACCGCCGAGGTCGGCGTGGAACTGCGCGAGCGGGCCGCCGGCGCCGACGCGCATCACCCAGCGACGCAGGGCGACGAGTCGGAACGCGAGGTCCCGGTCGATCGGGTGGCGTTCGTCACGGATGACGCGGTCGACGAGCACGTCGCGCTTCGCGGCGTTGATGGCCTCGCTGAGGGTCATCGCGTCTGCTCCAGTGCGAGGTCGCCGAGCACGAGGAGCCGGTCGCCCCGAAGGTGAAGCGCCGTCGTGTTGTCGTCGAGCGCGCCGGCGATGCTCGCGGCGATCTCGCATGCGGCGCCGATGCGTTGGCGTTGCTGGTCGGTGAGCAGGACGGGAGTGCGATCGTCGGGTAGCTTGTGGTCCATCAGGGCCTCCTCGGGGTCCTGGTCATGCGGCGAGGGCGTCGGAAGCGCCGCTCGCCGCCTCGTTATTGGTCCCCGTCCCCGTTGCCGCCGACCGGCTCGCCAGAGCGGTCGACGGCTGGGGGTGGTGTTCGCCCGGGTGGGGATCGGGCGCTGACCGGCGCCGGAGGGCCGCCGGGCAGATGGGCGCGGGGCTATATCCGGCCTCGCGGTCAAGTCGGTCGTGCAGTTCCTGCATCGCCTCGTCGGCTTCGCTGGCGTTGAGGAGCGCTTGGAAGTCGGGGTGCGGGGCGGTCGGGTGCGTCATGGTGTGCGCTCCTGGCCGCTGACGGGGAGCCGGCCGCGGTACGTCTTCACGACGGGCTTGCGACGCGGCACGTAGCCGGTCATGCGTCCGGGCGCGGTGCCCTGCATCCCGCCGCGTTTCACGGGGCGAGCGCGGGTCGTGCCGCTGTCGTGGTTCACGCTGGAGGCGGGGCGCTTCATCGACGCCATCCGCCGATCTGCCGGGGGAAGTCGATGACCTGCGCGGGCTCGCGCTCCGGCAGGCGGACGACGTTCTCGGCGAGGTCGTCGGTCGCGTCCCACGCGGTGAAGTCGCGGGAGCGTGCCTGCTCGGCGACGTCGGCGCGGGAGCGATCGGCGATGCGGTCACCGCGCGCGGCGGCACGGCACATCGCGAGGGTCGGGACGAGCAGGATCACCCAGCCGGCCACCGCGAGCCAGAGGGTCGGGTCGATCAGGAGGTCCCATATCACGCGTGCCTCGGCTCAGTGATCGGCTGCGACTCGCGCGCCTCACGTTCAGCGTCACGCACCTCGTCGCGCATCTCGTCACGCACGCGGTCAGGGTCCGGGCCAAGCCACTGCGGGTCATCCCGGTCGGGCAGCCCGCCGAACGTGTCAAGGAACTCCTCAGTGCTGTAGCTGCCCATCAGGCGGTCCTGTTCGTGCCGGGGATCGTGCGCGGGGGCTGGAAGCCACGGCACTCGCAGCCCGTGATCAGGCAGACACCGAGCCGCGGCGGATGCGGCCAGCTCGAGCCGGCGCTCCGGTGGTCACCAGCGGGATGACTACAGGCGCACTGCTTCGCGCGCGCGGGCGCATCATCGTGGTGGTCTCGCTGCTCGTCGGCGAGGAGCGACGCGGCGACCATGAAGCGCTGCGAGATCATCAGAGCGCTTCCAACTGCGAGCGGCGCCCGCGGTTGTACGTGTCGGTGACGATGACCGCGACGGACCGCGCGAGCGTGCCGCCGCGCAGACGGCGAAGCCCCTTCGCGTCACCGAGCAGGGCGAGCGGTCCGCCCTCACGCTTGGCCAGCTTGCGTGCGAGGACCGCGAGGTCGAGTTCGTCGCCGTACCGAGAGACGACGGTGCCGATGCCGCCGAGCACGTGGCCGTCGAGCGCGTCCGCGTTGCGGCCCCACGCCTGCGTGGCAACGCTCAGCGCGTGCTCGAGCGTGTCCGCGCCGTCCTTCGTGCGGTACAGGCTGCGCAGCGTGGCGACCGCCCGCACCCCGCCGGCCGTCGTCTGGTCGGTCACGCGCAGGTCGAGCTTCTCGACGATCTTGTTGATCGCGACGCACTCCTCGTCGCCGGCCGTGACGCCCTTCGTGAAGTCGTCGTACGCGGTCGTGCGTCGCGTGTCGTTCAGGACGCGGAACAGCGCTGCCTCTTCGCTGATGCTGAGGTGGTGGTGCACGTGGCACTCCACGAGGCGGTCGCCGTGGCCGGCGTCGATCAGGGCCTGCACGCGGTGCTGGCCGTCGAGGATCACCCGCTCGCCCGTGGCGCGCTGGCAGATCGTGATGACGCCCACGCCGTCGAGGTCGAGCTGCTCGCGGATCTTGCGGACGCGAGCGGCGACCAGGTTGCGCTGGACGCGCTCGTCACGGATCAGGCTGTCCGCGCGGTACTTGCCGCGCGTCGTCTTGTGCTGCGCGTCGGGTGCCGGAAGGTGTGCGACACTTCCCATCAGGGCCGTCCTTTCTGGAGATCGGAACGGAACCCGCGGAGCTTCGAGAGCGAGTCGCTTAGAGACCGGTCCCACTCTCGAAGTTCTGCTTCGTCCATAACTGCACGTGCTCGGTTGACGTCGATGCCGTCGAGTCCGCGGGCGAAGCCGCTGAGCGTGGACACGAGGTCGATGACCTTGCGCTTGTTCGCCTCGGCGCGGATCTGGTCGCGTCCGGAGGTGACGGCAAAGTCGGGACTCACCGGCGCCTGCGGACCGCGCTGGGTGCCGTTGCGGTCACGCAGGGCGCTGTCGGCGGCGCGCACGCTGATCTCCCCCGCTTCGACTCGCTCCATCAGGTCGGGCGCCTGCTCGGAAACGCGACGGACTCGATCGATGGTGACCCCGGACACGCCAACCATGCGACCGACGTCCTCGCGGGCGCGCCGCGGCTCGGGCGCCGCACACTCTGGGTCCACGGAGCCAGAGTGTGCGGCCGGCCGCCCGGGAGCGGTCCCACCGTGCTGCCGCTGGCGCGCCTTGGCCTCCGCCTCGGCGGCGGGCAGGAACTTCATGCCGATCACGGCCAACTGCGTCTCGGTCAGGTGCCGGCGTTTCACGTTCACCGAGATCACGAACTCGACCGGCGACGGGCCGTTGAAGTCCTCGAACCGAGGCTCGACGCCGGTCTCCTCGCACGCGCGGAGCCGGTGGCGTCCGTCGAGCACCATGTGCTCGTGCAGGACGATCGGGTGCATGAGCCCGCGCTGCTCGATGTCCGCGCGCAGCTCGGCGAACTGGTCGGCGGTCATCTCCGGGATGAGCGCGGCGAGTGGGTGGAGCGCGTAGCTCACGGCGTCGTCTCCGAACGGCCCCACGTCAGCGACGGATCGGATACGCGGCCCTCGTCCTTCCAGCCGCGCTGCCACGCTAGGAGTTGGCCATCCGACTGCACCGCGGCGGTCTTCGTGACCTCGTAGGCGCGGCGTGCGTTGCGCGCCGATTCATAGGTGGCGACTAGATCCGGCCGCTTGAGGCTCACGCTGCCTCCCTCTCGGGCTCGATGTAGAACCAGCCCGGATCGCGATCGAGCGTGCGGGCGATCAGAACGAGGTCGGCGCCACGCGGCTCCGACTCTCCCGAGCGCCACCGCTGCACCGTGCGCAGCGTCCTGTCGATCCGGCGAGCGAACGACTCAGATGTCGTGCCGGCGAGCGCCTCGTTCAGCCTGTCAGCGAAGGAGGCGCCGTCCGGGATCTGGCCACTTGTCGTGTTGACTTGACGCGACATCTACGGCCATACTAGACGACATGCCCGTCATGTCAACCCCGTCGCGCCAGAAGTCGTGGCAGACTCACCGCGAACGTGTAAGCGTCATGGCTGCGTTGGCCATCCAGAAAGAAACCGTCGTCCGCCGGCTCACCGAACTACGCGAGCGGCACGCCGATCCGCAGACCGGGAAGCCGCTCCCGCAAGAGAAGGCTGCCGCGCGCGTGGGCGTGACGATGCGGCAATGGCAGCGATGGGAATCGGGCGGCTCGCTGCCGTACCCTAGGAACCTCGAAGCGATCGCCGACGCGTTCCAGTTCCCCGTGGCCGACTTCTTTGACGAGCCCCAGCCAGACGCCGCGACATCTCTATCGGAGGGTGGCGTTACAGCGCGGCTTGATCAGATGCAGGCCGAGCTAGAAGCGGCCCGCGCTGATCGGCAAGACCTAGCTGCTCAGATCGCGAAGCAGAACGCCAACCTCGCGAAGCAATCCCAGATCCTCGAGCGGCTCGAGCAGCTCGTACTTGTTCTCACCGGACAAGACGAAGCCGCCGGCCATCCGCTGAGGACGGTGGCTGAGGTGGCTCAAGTCCTTGCAGACGCGCGGCGTCCCGATCAAACAGATCAGCAAGGCGCCGAAACGCCCGCGACTGACGATCCAGCAGACTCCCAGGCGAGCTAGTCCGCTCGGCCGCCTCCCCGATCGTCCGGGCCGTCGCCGCGAGAACCTGCCAGCACGCCGCCGCGCGCTCACGCTCGAGCTCCAACGGGTCGTCTACGGGCCCAGACCTCTCCGGGGACATCATGTCGTATCACCGTGCGGGGGCAACGGCATCTCCCTTCCCAAGGACCAGCCCGACTCGCGTCCTCGCGCCCCTTCCCGCCGGTCGGAGCGCCTTCGCAAACAAGCATGAACGTACGACGCGCCGTCGTCTAGCGGTCACATCCGGGACTTTCCCGCTCGTAGCGTGTCTTTATCCCGCATTGTGCGGACGCCCAACCCCGTTCGATAAGTGGTCCTGAGCAGTCGACACGCCGTCAACGCCGGGCTGGTGGACGGATGGACGGGTTGCCTAATCGCTCCACCGCACTAGGCTCGCGCCCGTGAGCGATTCCATCCGGCGCGGCGCCGCGCGCGACTCCGGCGGATGGCTGCGCACGTGGGGATGGATCACCACGATTCTGCTCTGGCCAGTCGGGCTCGTCCTCGCGATCGTGCTGGTCACCCGCGGGGACCGCAAGCACGGCGGGTGGATGCTCGGGATCTGCCTCGCGTGGGTCGCGGGCGTCGCGGTCGTGTTCGTCTCCGCGGCGTCGCAGTCGGGCGCCTCGACGGCGACGCAGCTCCAGGTCGACCTTCCTCGCGCGATCACCGAGGACAGCGGCGACACGTTCACCAACGTCACATGCGTGAACGAGGGCGGCAACGTGTTCGAGTGCGTCGGCGAGTACCGCCTGAGCGACGAGTCCGCCCGCAGCTCGCTGGAGGAGATCGGCTACCCGGAGTACACGGAGCAGGACGTGCGCGAGTGGAGGCGGCAGCAGAGCGGGACGGTGACGTTCAGGGTGATCGCCTCCGACGACGGCGCGATCACGTGGCGGCCCGTGTGAGCCCTTAGTACGCAGAAAGCCCCCGCCGGCACGATGGCCGACGGGGGCTTAGTCTCTGGACTTCGATTGTGCCGCGAGCGGCGGCGGAACTACGCGGCGAGCGGCGGCGCG
>DATHJG010001010.1:0-4194 GCA_035489875.1 Solirubrobacteraceae bacterium
CTGCGCGCCGAGGCCGCGGAGCGCGACGCCGCGGTCGCGGAAGCGGACGACCGCCTCGCGGACGCCCAGCGGACGCTCCACCGCACGGAGTCCGAGGCATCCGCCGCACACGACGCCGCCGACGAGGCCCGCGCCGCGGTCGGCACCGCGGAGCGCGAGCTCCGCCAGCTCACGCGGCAGCTCCGCAACGCCTCGCCCTGAGGTGACGCGGGGGCGCATCGAAAACTCGCCCCGTCGTAGGGTCCTGCGCATGACCTACGCTCCCTCCCCCGACCGCTACGACGCGATGACCTACCGCCGCAGCGGCCGCAGCGGCATCCAACTCCCCGCCGTCTCGCTCGGCCTCTGGCACAACTTCGGCGATGACAAGGCGCTCGCCGACCAGCGCGCGATCGTCCGGCGCGCGTTCGATCTCGGCATCACGCACTTCGACCTCGCCAACAACTACGGACCGCCGCCCGGCTCGGCGGAGGAGAACTTCGGCCGCATCCTGGCCACCGACCTGCGCGACCACCGCGACGAGCTGATCGTCTCCTCGAAGGCCGGCTACGACATGTGGCCCGGCCCGTACGGCGAGTGGGGGTCGCGCAAGTACCTGCTCGCGTCGCTCGACCAGAGCCTCGCCCGCATGGGGCTCGACTACGTCGACATCTTCTACTCGCACCGTTTCGATCCCGACACGCCGCTGGACGAGACCGTCGGCGCGCTCGACGCGGCGGTCCGCCAGGGCAAGGCGCTCTACGTCGGCATCTCCTCCTACTCGGCCGAGCGCACGCGCGAGGCGGCCGCGCTGCTGCGCGAGCTCGGCACGCCGCTGCTCATCCACCAGCCGTCGTACTCGCTCCTGAACCGCTGGATCGAGCCGGAGCTGCTCGACGTGCTCGGCGAGGAGGGGATCGGCTCGATCGTGTTCTCCCCGATCGGCCAGGGGATGCTGACCGACAAGTACCTCGGCGGCATCCCGGAGGACTCGCGCGCGGCGCAGGACCGCTTCCTCAGGCGCGACTTCCTGAGCGACGAGAACCTCGCGCGCGTGCGCGCGTTGAACGAGATCGCCCAGCGCCGCGGGCAGGCGCTCGCGCAGATGGCGATTGCCTGGACGCTGCGGGACCCGCGCGTGACGTCGGCGCTGATCGGCGCGTCCAGCGTCGCGCAGCTCGAGCAGAACGTCGCCGCGCTCGACAACCTGGAGTTCTCCGACGAGGAGCTGGCCGAGATCGACCGCTACGCGGTCGACTCCGGGATCAACCTCTGGGCCGAGTCCAGCGCCGCCTGACGGCTACGCCGCCGCTCGCAATGGACCGACACGCGTTTCCGTACCTCCACCGGATCACGACCCGGTGGGACGACAACGACGTCTACGGGCACGTCAACAACGTGCGCTTCTTCGCGTTCTTCGACACCGCGATCAACACGTGGCTGATCCGCGAGGGTGGGCTCGACATCGAGCACGGCGACGCGATCGGGGTGTGCGCGGAGTCGCATTGCGCCTACACGGCGGCGATCGCGTTCCCCGACGCGGTCGACGTCGGGCTGCGCGTCGCACACGTCGGCACGTCGAGCGTCCGCTACGAGCTGGCCGTGTTCAAGGCGGACGAGGAGGAGCCGGCGGCGACGGGCTGGTTCGTCCACGTGTTCGTCGACCGCGCGACGCGTCGGCCGCTGCCGTTCCCGCCGCGGCTGCGCGGCGCGCTCGAGCGGCTGGCGTGACGCGGTTCGCCCGCACGCGCGAGCAGGAGCAGCGGGCGACGACGCTCGAGCTGTTCTACGACCTCGTCTTCGTCTTCGCGATCACGCAGATCTCGCACCTCCTGCTCGAGCACCTCAGCTGGGACGGCGTCGGCCAGTCGGTGGTCGTCCTGCTGGCGGTCTGGTGGTCGTGGAACTACACGACGTGGGTGACGAACGAGCTCGATCCCGAGTCGATCGTCGTGCGGGTCCTGCTGATCGCGCTGATGCTCGCGACCCTGCTGATGGCGATCGCGATCCCGGAGGCATTCGGCGATCAGGCCCTGCTGTTCGCCGGCGCGTACGTGGCGATCCAGGTCGGCCGGCACCTGTTCCTCACGTTCGTCGCGGGTGAGCCGGGGACGATCGAGCGCGAGCGCGCGGGGCAGATCCTGGTGTGGTTCGTCGCGGCCGGCGCGCTGTGGATCGCGGGCGCCCTGGCGGACGGGACCGCGCGCACCCTGCTGTGGATCGGAGCGCTCGCGATCGACTACGGCGCGCCGCTCGTGACGTACTGGGTGCCCAGGCGGACGCGCCTCGGCGGGGAGACGTGGGACGTCCAGGTGTCGCACTTCGCCGAGCGCTTCCAGCTCTTCGTGATCATCGCGCTCGGCGAGTCGATCGTGATCACGGGCGCGACGACGTCGCAGCTCGAGCTGGACGCGGGCAGGCTGGCCGCGTTCGCGGTCGCCTTCCTCGGCAGCGCCGCGCTCTGGTGGCTGTACTTCAACTACGTCGCGCGGATCGCGGAGCGGCGGCTCGAGCTGGCCGCGAACCGGACGGCGCTCGCGCGCGACGCCTACACGTACCTGCACGTCGTGCTGGTGGCCGGCGTGATCGTCACGGCCGTGGGGGACGAGCTCGTGATCGCGCACCCCACCGAGGTGCTGCCGGGCAGGGAGGTCGCTGCAGTCGTCGCCGGACCGGCGATCTACCTGCTGGCGCACGCGCTGTTCCGCTGGCGGATGGCCGGGTCGATCAGCTGGAAGCGGCTGGGCGGCGCGCTCGCCTGCGTGGCGGCCGGCGCGGTCGGGCTGGTGGCGCCGGCGCTCGTGCTGGCCACGCTGGTCACCGCGATCCTGATCGCCGTGATCGCGGCCGAGCAGGTCGCGGGGGTCCGCCGCCGCGCGCGCGGCGAGCCGTCGCCGATGGAGGCGCTCGAGGCGCGCGGGTGATGAGCGGGGTCTGACCCGTTCAGGCGAGCGTGAGCGTCGCCTTGACGCCGCCGAACGCGAACGCGGCGGCGTAGTCGTCGAGGCTGGTGCGCAGGCCGACGAAGCGGTCGAGCGCGTCAGGCCAGTGGCGGCGGGCGGCGTCGAGCCGCTCGACCGCCGCATGCCAGTCGACGAGGTTGGCGTTGACGCTGCCGATCAGCGCGCGGTTGCCGAGGATCGCGTCCACGCCGATCACCGGACCCGGCAGGTGGACGAGCTGGTCGTGGCCGTCGATGCCGAGCAGGCAGGCGACGCCGTTGCGGCGCAGGAGGCCGAGCGCGTCGAGCGAGAGCTGCGCGCTGCCGGCCGCGACGATCACGACGTCGAAGCCGCCGGTCTCTGCCGCGAGCTCGGCGGGCGGCGACTCCGCGTATCGCGCGCCGGCCGCCTCCACCAGCAGCGCCTTCTCGCTGCCCGGCGGCTCGAGCGCCGACGTCCACACGTCGAGCCCCTCGAGCCGCATGAAGTACGTGCACAGCATCCCGATCGCGCCCGCGCCGAGCACGAGCGCGCGCCCCGGACGCCATGGCTGGCGTCCCCCGACCGCGTGGACGTGGCGCAGCGCGCGGGCGCAGATCGAGGCGGGCTCGGCGAGGACACCGAGCCGGCCGAGCTCCTCCGGCACGGCGACGACGTGCTCGGCGGGCACGACCGCCAGCTCCGCCGCGAAGCCGTGCAGCCGCGTGATGCCGTGCTCGGCGTAGTCGCCGGTGTCGCACGCGTCGGGCGCACCGGCCGCGCACGCGTTGCAGTGGCCGCACGAGCGGCGGACGGTCGCGGTCACGAGGTCGCCGCGCGCGAAGCCGTGCCCGTCGCGCTCGACGCGGCCGAGGAGCTCGTGGCCGAGGATGAGCCGCTCCTCGCCCGCGGGCGGGATGCCGAACCAGCCCTCGGAGATCTCGCGGTCGGTGCCGCACACGCCGACCTCGACGGGCCGCACCAGCACCTCGCCGTCCGCAGGCGCCGGCTCGGGCATGGTGTCGACCGCGGTCGAGCCGCGCACGCCCGGCCGGGTGACGAGCGCCTGCATCACGTGGGGCCGGCGGTGGGCGCGCGCAGGACCGCGCCGTCGGCCGCCGACCCGACGCACGCGCGGTAGCGGGCCAGGACGCCCGTCGTCGGGCCGTCGGACGGCGGCGTCCAGTCCGTCATGCGGCGCGCCAGCTCCTCGTCCGGGACGTCGACGTGCAGCGCGCCCGCGTCGGTGTCGATCGTGATGACGTCGCCGTCGCGCACCGCCGCGAGCGGGCCG
>DATHJG010001011.1:0-5135 GCA_035489875.1 Solirubrobacteraceae bacterium
ACCGGCAGCGGGCGGCGCTCGAAGTCGAGCCCCTGGTAGATGATCGCCAGCTTGAATCGCTCGCTGGCCGCCACGTCCGCCAGCGCCCACAGGCGCCGGTTGAGCGTCGGCGTGCTCTTCCAGCTAACGATGAACCGGTCGATCCCCGCCTGCTTGGCGAGCCGGACGTGCGTCCGCCTCACGGACGACTCGTCGCTCGAGTAGCGCCCGAGCAGCGGATAGTCGCTCTTGGCGCGGTCCCAGGAGGTGGCGTCGAACCAGATGTAGTAGTACGCCCAGATCGGCACCGGGCCGGCGGCCGCCGTGGCCGGCAGCGCCACGACGAGCGCTCCGGCGACGAGCAGGGCAAGGGCGGCGGAGCGGGCGGTTCGCCGGCCGTGCGTCACTGCTCCTCCGGCTGGCCGACTTTCACGCGCCACGACGCACCGCGCAGGCGCGGGGCGCGGCGGCGCACGACGGCCTCGTGCCCCAGCGCGAGGCCGATCACGAGCAGCGCGATCACGAGCGCCGCGCCGTAGCTGACGTAGACGGGAACGATCGCCGGGTCCGCGGGCAAGCCCGGATCGCGGCTGCCCGTGAGGAACTCCGCCGCGCGTGGGCCACGGTCGAAGGCGAAGGCCCCCATCAAGCTCTTGGCGCGTCGGTCGCGGCCCGTCAGCGGCCGCAGGCGCCAGTTGCGCTCGATGAACGCGAGGATCGACGTGAAGTCGAGGGTCGTGTGGTCGACGTGACCGCGCTTGGCATACGCGCTGACCAGCAGCGCCGGGACGCGGAAGCCGTAGCCCCAGCGGTCGACGCGCGGCGGGCGCACGTGGTCGTACCAGCCGCCGGAGCTGTCGTAGGTGAGCATGAACGCGGACGACGACCAGTAGCGGCTCCGCATCAGGCCGTTCACGAGCGTGCCGACGGTGACCTGGCCGACCTTCAGCGACCCGGGCGGGCGCTCGCGGGCGCTCAGCGGAACCACGTAGGAGACGGCGGGAAGCGTGCCCTGCTCCAGGTCGGTCTGGAGCTCCTCGATCGGCACGATGTGCGATCGCAGCTCCGGGTCGTCGACGAAGCGCGCGTAGTTGAGCAGCGGCACCGACACGAGCTGGCCGTTGCGGCGGCCCGGCCGCCGCGTTCGGAACGTGACCGCCGGGTCGTAGTCCTGGACGTAGAACTTCCACGAGATCCCCTTCTCCTCCAGGCGGTCGAAGATCGTGGGGGTCGTGACCCCGCCGCCCGGGACCCGCTCCCGCGCGTCCTGGTCACCGGGCCCGCCGGTGGCCCAGAACATGTGGTTCGTGAGGCTGCCGCCCGCCGCCGAGCCGAAGAAGCGGTCGAACAGGACGTACTCGTCCGCGAGCCGCCAGTAGAACGGCAGCTCGCGCTCGTCGTAGTGGCCCATCACGAGCGGCTGCTCGCGCCCGCGCTGCTGCGCGATCGCGCGGAGGAACCCGTTCATCGCGCCGCCGTTGCGCTGCGCGGCCGCCACCTGCGGCGTGTCGCTGAGGTCCTCGACCGGTTGGTTGTCGATGTGGAACGGCGCGACGCAGCCCCGGCTCGGGCGCGCCGGGTCCCGCGGCATGCAGGCGTCGTCCGGCACGCCGTCCGCCCCCGGGTAGGTCCCGAAGTAGTTGTCGAACGAGTGGTTCTCCTGCATCACCGTGATCACGTGCCGGATCGGCGTGCGCGGCGCGTCGGCCATCGCGGCGGCCGGGAGGAGCGCCGCGAGCAGGCATCCGAGCCCGAGCGCCCGCCTCATGGGCGCACCTCGAAGATCACGATCACGGGCTTGCGCACCGGGCGCCCGGCGGGCGAGCGCACGGTGACGCTCTCCGTGTGCGCCACGTAGCCGTGGTAGCGCTCGACGAACCGCATCATCCTGCGCGCGAAGAACGGGCTCCGCGCGGCCGAGAACGCGTCCCAGACGATGTACTGGAGCTCGTTGTCGCGGATGCTGCGGTCCGGGTTGTGCAGCGGCTCGTAGACCGGGTTGCGGTGCAGGGGGTTCGGGCTGACCGACAGGCCGTAGACCTTGCGGTGGCCGTAGAACTGCAGGACGTTCGCCATCGACGGCCCGATCGACATCATCCGCGCGCCCTCCGGCACGTTGCGGGCGATCCAGTGACCGGCCTCACGGCCGCGCGGCAGTCCGCCCGATCCCGCGAGGAGCGCGTCCGCCTGCGACGGCTGCACGCGCTGCCAGCTCGGGATCGCGAGCGACACGAGCACGGTCGCGAGCGCGACCGGCACCACGAAGCGCAGGCGCACGCGGCGCAGCCTCGACACGCCGGCCGGCGCCGGGACCCAGTGCGCGAAGAAGCGCCCGGCGAGCACCGCGAGCGCCGGCGCGATCGGCAGCAGGTACTGGAAGCCCTTGACCGGGAAGAGCTGGAAGAACGCCGCCGGGACGGCGATCCAGGACAGCAGCAGCGTCTCGCGCCACGACGCGTCGCGCCTGAGCAGCCAGACGCCCGCGCCGGCGGCGACGATCACCCCGACGCCCACGGCGACCGGCACCACCGCGGGGTAGAAGAGGAACGAGTGGTTCGGACGGCGGAACAGCTGCCAGACGAGGTAGTCGCCTCCCGTCCCGGTCCTGCCCGCCCAGTCGAGCGCGACGGTCATCGCGGCGACGATCACGGCGAAGATCGCCCCGGCCCCGATCATGTCGCGGATGTCGAGGCGCAGCGCGGGCGTCAGCGCCACGAACGCGTAGATCGCGCCGAGAAGGATCACGCTGTCCTCCTTGCAGAGGACGGCCAGGCCGAGGGCGGCAGCCGCAGCGTTGAACCAGGTCACGCGCTCCGTCAGCGCGTAGCGCGCGAGCAGGTAGAGCGTCAGCGTGCTCAGCAGCGTCCGCGGTCCGTCGAGCAGGATCTGGCGCGTGACCAGCACGTGGTACGGCATGACGGCCAGCAGCGCGGCGGCGATCAGCCCCGCCCGGGTGCCGTAGAGCAGCCGGCCCAGGAGGTAGGTGACGTAGACCGTCGCCACGCCGAGGACGGCGGCCGCGACGCGGCCGAGCATCTCGTGGCCGTCGAGCAGGTACCCGATCGAGAGGATCGCCTGGAACAGCAGCGGATGCGCGCGGAACGTCGGGAAGTAGGGCGAGAGCTCGGGGTTGCTCGCGATCGAGGCGCCCTGCCCGGCGTAGACGGTCTCGTCGCTGTTGAGACCGACCGCGTCGAGCTGCCAGATCCGCAGCCCGGCGGCGATCAGCAGGATGGCCGCGAGCAGGAGTCGGCGCGTCCGCGTGCCGATGTGGGGCCAGACACGCGGCTCCGGCAGGGGCCGGGAAGCGGCGGAGCCGCCGGCATGACGCTCGGGCGGCTCCGGTTCGGAACCGGGCACCGGCGGCAGGAAGCCGGGCCCGGGGAGGAGGCGGCCCGCTGTCACGAGGCCAGGATCGAGTGGCTCAGCGGGGGGATCGGGCTGCCGGTGGCGTGCTCGACGACCGCCGGGAACATCCGGTACCAGTCGCGGTCGGCGCTGCGGAGCAGGTGCGCCGGCTTGTCCTCGAGCGCCTGCTCGATGATCCGCCGCTCCACGGCCCTGAGGTCCTTGCCATCTCGCGAGTACAGGTATTGCTGGATGACCGGGTAGGGCGGGAAGCCGTAGGCGTCCTCGCAGTTGCTGAGCAGCGTGTCGAGCGCCTCCTGCGGTTCGAGGAGGACCGCTCCGTCGTCGCCGTCGCGCTGGATGATCGCGAGCGCGGCGAGCTGCGCCTCGGGTGCGATCGCGACGTGCGGGACCAGCCGGTCGACCTGGAACTTGGGCGGCGGCACCACGAGCTGCACCAGCGCGTTGATCGTCGCGGCGGGCAGCCGCGTCTTGGCCACGAACAGCCCGAACAGCCGGCCCGAGCGCGAGTGCAGCCGGCTCTGGACGATCAGCGCCGCGCGCTCGCGGCGCCGCAGCAGCGGCGTCTTGACGGCCGAGAGCGTGTGCCGGCTGATCGTCAGCGGCTTGGGGTAGGTGAGCACCCGCCCGTCGGGCGAGAGCAGGGTCAGGTCGTCGGACAGGAACGAGAAGGGGAGGTTGTCCAGCGTCTTGAGCGCCGTCGTCGTCTTGCCGGTGTCGGTCCTCGCCGTGATCAGGAACGCGTGCTGCTCGGAGGCCATGCACGCGGCGTGCACGAGCGCGTAGCCGCGCTCCACGAAGGCCCAGCGCAGCACCGGCTCGACGACGTTCGTGTAGAGCACGTGCGGCGACCGGCGCAGCAGCGGCGACGCGACGATGTCGATGCGCTCGCCGAGCTCGATCTCGGTCGCGAAGCCGGCGCCGCGCGTCCATTCGGCGTAGTGCACGCGGGTGCGGCCGCCCTCGACCTCCTCGGCGCCGACGCCCCGGGTCTTGAGGCGCTCCACGCGCACGCGGATCGTCGGATCGGAGATCCCGTCGTCGACGCGGAAGCGCTCGAGCTCCGGCAGCGTCGCGTCGGAGACGATCGTGATGATCCCGTGCAGGTCGTACTGGAACGTGGGGAGCTCCGCCGGCCTGGCCCAGATGTAGGTGTCCGCGACCCCGAACCGCACCAGCGACAGCACGAGCAGCGACACGACGTTGGCGAGCAGGTGGTGGAAGCCGAGGCCGCTGACCAGCGCGTAGAGCAGCGGGATGCGCAGGAGCAGCGCGAGGTTGTTCATGGCGAAGAACGTCGCGACGCGCCCGGGGAGGCCGAGCGCGTGCTCGCCACCCCGGAACACCCAGCGCTCGCTGAGGACGAAGTTCCACAGCGTCGAGCCCTGCGTGGCGAGGACCGCGCCGGCGACGTACCAGAGCCCGACCACGTCCGCGAAGAGCGCGAGCAGCAGCGTGTTGACGGCGAGGCCGCTCAGGCCGACCACGCCGAACCGGCCGAAGCGCGCGCCGAGGCCCCGGAAGCGCAGGTTCCAGAGCTGGCTCAGGTATCGAGCGCCCTCGATCGCGGACGCCTTGCTCTCGCCGCTGTGCCGCGTGCCGAACTCGAACGGCACCTCGGCGGCCCGCAGCACGCGTGTGCGCACCAGGATCTCGAGGAGGATCTTGAAGCCCTGCGGCTCGAGCGCCGCGAGGTCCAGGACGCTGCCGCGGACGAGGAAGAAGCCGCTCATCGGATCCGTGACCTCGCGCAGCTCGCGCGCGAACAGGCGCCGGGCGAGCCAGGT
>DATHJG010001012.1:0-3669 GCA_035489875.1 Solirubrobacteraceae bacterium
CATCGACTTCGGCGTCGACCTCATCAAGGGCGGCATGCGCACGTACGGGATCACGAGCAACCCGGTCCTGATCCCCGGCAGGGTGGAGCCGCGCTACAGCGACTTCCTCACGTTCATCGGGGTCTCGGTGGACGAGACGACCGGCGAGAACTACTACCTCGACGCGTCGATCGCCTACCGGCGGGCGTGCCTGAACGCGATCGAGTACCTGCGCAAGTTCGGCTACTCGGGCGAGCAGGCGTACCTGCTGCTCGGGTCGGCGCCGATCGAGGGCCGGATCTCGGGCGTGGTCGACATCCCGAACGCCTGCTGCTCGCTCTACCTCCCGACCGCCATCTTCGACTTCGACGTGCGACCGAGCCAGGACGGCCCGATATCGGCCGCACGCGGCGTCGCGGCGAGGACGCGCTAGGGATCGTGCCGCTGTACGCGTTCACGTGCGAGGGCTGCGGCCCGTTCGACCTCGTCCGGCCGATGGCCGAGGCCAGCGCGGCGGCCGCATGCCCGGGGTGCGGTGCCGAGGCCCGGCGGGTGTTCACCCCGCCGGGCCTCGCGCGCCTCGCCAGGCCCGCGCGGCGCGCGCTCGACCTGGAGGAGAAGAGCGCGCACGTGCCCGACGTCGTGACCGAGAAGCGCGGAAGCCCGATGCCCCACCGGCACGGCAAGGCGCCGCCCTGGGCGCTCGCGCACTAGGAGACCGAAGAAGGAGGCAGCGATGCTGGGCGTGGTGCTGCTGTACGTCGGTGCGGTGCTCGTGATCAACGGCATCTGGCTGATCGGCCAGGCCCGCGTGGCCTCGGCCGGGGAGGCGGGCGCGACCGCGGCCGAGTCGCACCCGCTCTTCATCCAGGGCCGCGAGGTCACGGTCATCAACATCTTCACCGGGTTCGTCGGCGTGGTCGCCGCGGTCACGTTGATGGTCCAGGGCAACCGCGACGGCGACCTCGCCTCGATCCGCGCCGGCGGCTTGATCCTGCTGTTCGCGTTCACCTACCTGTGGGTGGCCGCGAACGGCTTCCTCAACGCCGGCGGTCGCGCGTTCGGCTGGTACTGCCTGTTCGTCGCGATCACCGCGATCCCCGCCGGGATCTACACGCTCGACAACGCCAACGGCAACGACGCGTCGGTCTACCTCGCGATCGACTGGTTCGCGTGGGCGGTGCTGTGGTTCCTGTTCTTCGTGCTGCTCACGCTCGACCGGCCGATCGCCCGGATCACGGGCGGATTGGCGATCCTCGAAGGGATCGGGACGGCGTGGGTGTTCGGCCTGCTGCTGATGCTGGAGCAGATGTCGTTCTGACGAGCGGCATGCTCGGCGCGCCGGTCATCTCGAACACCCAGAAGTCCTCGCCCATGACCGGGACCGAGACGTTGAAGACGGGCACGTCGCCCAGCCGGCCCTCGAACGTGCCGGCGTGCGCGTGGCCGTGCAGCACGAGGTCCGGGCCGTGCTCGCGCAGCGGCGCCGCGAGGCGGTCGGTGCCGAGGAACGGCCAGATCTCGGCGCGCTCGCCACGCAGCGTCTCGGTGATCGGCGCGTAGTGCAGGAGCGCGATCCGGAACGGGCACGGCGCGATCGCCCGCAGCCCGGCGTCGAGCGCGCGGGCCTCCTCGGTCGACTCCGCGTAGAGGCGGCGCATCAGCGGCTCGCCGAAGTCCGCGACGTGGGCGCCGTGGAAGCCGCCGCCGAACCCCTTCGTCGCGGCGATCCCGACCGCGGTCCCGCACAGCTCGAGCACGCGGTGCTCGCGCACGAGCACGTCGATACCGCCCTCCTGCAGCACGGCCACGAGCTCGTCGTGCCGGTCGGCGTGCCAGTCGTGGTTGCCGAGCACGGCGACGATCGGGACGTCGAGCCCCTGCACCGCGGCGGCCACCATCGCTCCCTGCTCGGGCCTCCCGTGCGTGGTCAGGTCGCCCGCGAGCAGCACGAGGTCCACGCGGCCGCGCAGCCCGGCGAACGCCGCCGTCCAGCGCTCCTGGTCGCCCTCGCGGCCGACGTGGATGTCGCCCGTGGCCGCGATCCGGATCGCGCGCTCGCCGCAGTCGGCCCCGCGGGGCGTGCTCTCGGAACGGATGGCCATGCCGCGCACCGTACCGGGGGGCGCGGTAACGTGTGGTGTCCGAGACCAGCCGCTCGGCCAGGGGGCGGAGACGTATTCGCGAGATCTCACCGCAGCGCGATGCACCACAAGCCGGTTCGCGGCGCGTGCGCGTGGTCACAGCCGGCGGTTCGGGGCGCGTGAGGCGGGGTAGCTCCGCGGTATGGCAGACATGATCACGCGCGTGCGCCTGCGCCGGCTCGCAGAGCTGCGCCCGCAGCGCGGAATGGTCCTCTCCGTCTTCTTCAACCTCGACCCGAGCGAGTTCGCCACCCCGGCCGCGCGGGCCACCGAGGTGAACTCGGTCGTGACCGCGGCCGCGCGCAAGGTGGAAGAGGCGGAAGGGCTCGAGCACGACGTCAGGCTGGCGCTGCGGAGCGACGTGGAGCGCGTCCACGACGTGCTGCGCGGCTCCGACGTGGCGTCCAACGGCACGCACGGCGTGGCCGTGTTCGCGTGCGCACCGGCCGACCTGCTCGAAGTGGTGCGGCTGGCGCACCCGATCGAGTCGCGCGTGGTCGTCGACGACCATGCGTGCGTCGAGCCGCTCGTGCGCAACGACTCCACCGAGCGCTGGTGCGTGCTGCTCGTCAATCGCAGGGCGGCACGGATCTTCATGGGCACCGCCGCCGGGCTGGAGGAGATCGACCACATCCAGGACGACGTGCACCGCCAGCACGACCAGGGCGGCTGGTCGCAGGCGCGCTACCAGCGCTCGGTCGAGCAGGAGAAGCTCAACCACCTCGGCCACGCGCTCGACACGCTGTTCGCCCGCTTCAAGCGGCGCCCGTTCGACCACCTCGTGGTCGGCGCGCCCGAGGAGCTGGTGACCGAGGTCGAGCAGCGGCTCCACCCGTACCTGCGCGCGCGCCTGGCCGGCCGGGTGGGGATCGACGTGGAGAACTCGTCGACGACCGACGTCCAGGCCGCCGCGGCGGACGTGGTCGACCGCCACGTCGCCGCCGTCGAGCGCGAGGCGCTCGACCGCCTCCAGCAGGGGATCGGCCGCGGCGACCGCGGCGTGTCGCGGCCCGAGCCCGTCATGGAGGCGCTCGAGCAGGGCCGCGTGGAGATCCTCCTGCTGGCCGAGGACTTCGACGCGCCCGAGCTCGACGAGGCGGTGGAGAAGGCGATCATGCAGTCCGCGCAGGTGCTGGTGATCCGCCACTACGACGACCTCGCGATGCACGGCGGGATCGGCGCCGTGCTTCGCTTCTAGCCGTGGCCCGCGCGCTGATCGTCGTCGACTTCCAGAACGACTTCACGCCCGGCGGAGCACTGGCGGTCCGCGAGGGCGACGCGATCGCCCCGCGGATCGACGCGCTCGCCCGCTCCGGCGACTACGACGTCGTCGTCGCGACCCGCGACTGGCACCCGCCCGATCACGCGTCGTTCGCCGCCCAGGGCGGTCCATGGCCGCCGCACTGCGTCCAGGGCACGTCCGGCGCGGAGCTGCACGCGGCGCTCGACCGCACGCTGGTCGACGTGGTCGTCGACACCGGCCGGGAGCCCGACGCCGAGGGCTACTCGGGCTTCGACCGAACCCGCCTGGCGGACCTGCTGCGCG
>DATHJG010001013.1:0-2552 GCA_035489875.1 Solirubrobacteraceae bacterium
CCGGCGTGGAGGTGTCGTACGTGATCAGCCGCTCGGCCAGGGCGCGCTCGTCCACGGGCGAACAGGGTATCCACCGCCGCGGGCGCCGGCCGGGGTACGGCCTGCCGAACCATGGATTCTCGCGCTAACTCGCCATCGCTCCGGGCGGCGGGCTGGGAGGCTCCGACGCACCGGTTATCAGGTGCACCCAGGCAGGGCACCGAACTCCAACCCCCCTAAGGAGATCGAAGTGAGACGTACCACCTCGCGAGGCCGCACAGCGGCCACGCTCGTCCTCGCCGTGCTGGCGTGTTGGCCCGCGGCCGCTTCGGCGCAGGGCACGTTCGATCCGATCGACCTCGATCAGCGCATCTACCAGTACCGCGACGACCACAACATCTCCATCAACAAGAACGTAGCCGTTTACGAATTCAGGTATTCGGACGGGAGCCGCGGCACGATCGCGATCGACAGCGAGCCGTTCACCGATCCGAAGACGCGCGGCGACCGCATCCAAGGGCACTCGGAGCGGCGGGCCGCGGAGATCCTGCGGTCCTACGGGATCGACAACGATCGCGTGACGCGGATCCATTCCGAGCGTCAGTTCTGCAGCCTGCCGGGCGCGTACTGCGAGCGGATGGTCTCGCGCGAGTTCCCGAACGCGGACAAGAGCTGGAAGTACGAGTACGGCCCCACCAGGGACTCGCGCCAGCGCGGCAACGCCGCGATGCGGCAGGTCCTCTCCGAGTGGCAGGTGCGCAGCAAGGAAATCAACCAGACGCTGCGCGTGCCGGGTGCGAAGCCGCCCGGCGGCCCGCTGACCGACGCGCTCTCGCGCCCGGGCATGCGGCCCGGCGGGATCGACTTCTCGACGCTCGAGCTGCGCTACGTGTCCGACAAGGGCCCGAAGGGCGGCGGGATCAGCTACTCGCTGGCCGGTCAGGCGTCCGCGGGACCGTCGGATCCCACCGCCGGCATCGCGGCGGCGAAGCGCTCCTCGGACGCGTTCTTCGCGTGGCTCGCGCTCCCCCCGACCTCCTTCTGGGTCAACCTCAAGCCGCACGAGGCGGACAAGATCATCGACCCGCAGTTCGCGCGCACCGACGCCGGGCACGTGATGCTCGACGCCGACTTCCGACTCAAGCGCGTCCTGTGGCCGTTCACGCACCCCGACACGCCCACCGGCGCTGAGTTCTGGCGCCGGATCGACGCGTTGTACGGCAACGACAAGTCGAAGTCCAACACGTGCGCGACGTTCCGCTACTGGATCGAGGCGGCCACGGCGACCGTGCGCGAGTCGGCGGACGAGCTGCACATCCTCGACGCGCCGCTGGCCGTGAAGATGGAGGCGATCCCGCCGCCGCCCGGCGAGGCGACCTGCCCGGCCGACGATCCCGTGTCGGACGAGGCGAAGGTGCAGGTGTTCAACGATGTGATCGCGCCCGGGATGACCCAGACCGTGAACACGTCGCCGGAGTTCGCCGAGCTGCGGCGCGTCTACCTCAGCCGCGTCGCGGCGGAGTGGGTCCGCGCCCGCGGCGACCGCACCACGCCGCTCGGCAAGATCATCGACAGCGGAGCCGTCGACCCTTGGGCCGCCAACCCGCCCTGGAACCCGATGGACATCTTCAACCAGTACCTCCACGCCTACCGGAACCCCGACTACAGCTACACACGCACGTTCGAGCAGGGTGGGCAGACCTACACGTTCACGTTCCAGATGGGCGGCGTGGACCTCAGCCGCACACCGCGCCAGAACGTGTCGCCTGGCGACTTCAAGGCGCGGTGGCCCCAGCGGGCGAAGCAGGCCCGTGGGTCGCTGAAGCAGGAGGCGACCGACGCCGACGGCACCGTCTGGCTCGGCGCCGGCGAGCGCTCGCCGTCGCAGCCGCGGATCCGCAACGAGCTTGGGACGCGGCAGCGGCCGGGCGCACTGCGGCTGCGGATGCGCGCGTCGGCGCGGCAGGCCCGCACGGGCGACACCGTGCGGTTCAACCTGCGGCTGCGCAACCGCGGCGACATCGGGCAGCGCGGGATCGAGCTGTGCGACACGCTGCCCGACGGGCTCGTGTTCGTGCGCTCGAACCGCCGCCACCACATGCGCGGCGGCCGCCACTGCTGGGACGTGCCGCGCCTCGGCGCCGGCAGGTCGGCGACGATCCGCATCACCGCGCGGGTCGTGGCGGGCGCGCGCGGGACGCTGCGCAACCAGGCGACGGTGACGGTCGAGGGTGCGCCCGCGCTCGGCGTCCGCGTCCGCCAGGCGGTGCGCGTCGCCGCCCGTGCGCAGCCCGCGCCGCCCGGCGGCGTCACCGGCTGATCGATGCGGCGGACGGTCCGGCCACGGCGCCTCGCGGGCGTCGTGGCCGCCGTCGCGGCGGCGGGTCCGCCGCTGATCAGCGCACGAAGTTGACGCTCAGCGGCTCTCGGCCAGCTTCGAGAACGCCTCGTAGCGGCGCTTGTCGCGCGCCGCCTGACGGGCCTCCTCGGAGTCCGCTTCGGCCCGCTCCAAGCGCTGCTCGGCCTCGCGCAGGCGGTCGGCGACCGTGCGCGAGTCGAGCTGGTCGATCGGG
>DATHJG010001014.1:0-2735 GCA_035489875.1 Solirubrobacteraceae bacterium
AAGTTCGACACCACGAACTGCAGCCCGTCACCGGCATGGTCGACGACGGTGACGTCGGTGCCGCCGGTCGTCGGGAACTCGGCGACGAGGCGAAACGCGCCGCCCCGCCATTCGTACACCTGCGAGCGCAGCGACGGCTGCGGGTCGGCCGGGGTGCCGAGGATGAAGTTGACGCGGATGAGCAGCAGCCGCGCATCGTGCTCCACCACCGCCAGCTCGCGCGCGCCGAGGCCGGCCAGCTCCTGGATCGTCTCGAAGCGGCCGTCGCGCCACTCCATCACCCGCGGGGGGTCGAGCAGACCGGCGACGACGAGATGGTGCGCGTCCCCGCGCCGGAACGTCGCGAACGCCCGCCCCGCCCGCGCGATCAGCTCCTGATGCGGCTGGAGCCGCTCGCCGTCCCAGCGGTAGAGCACGCTCGGCCCCAGGTGCTCCGCGTGCGCGACGAACCAGTCCTCCTCGACGCGGAACGCGTGCCAGTTGTACGCCCACTCCGACTCCACGCGCTGGAGCTCGGCGAAGCGCGTCCCGTCCCACTCGAAGACCACCGACGGCCGGTTGTCCGCTTCGAGGCCCGGAAGCCGGACGCCCTGGGCGAGCCCGAGGAAGTGCCGGTCGCCGATGCTCCAGTGCTTGAACTGCTTGGCGGCGAACGTCTCGATGCGCTGGAAGGGGACGAAGCCCTCGTCCCGCCAGACGAAGATCGTCGACTCGGTCGCGTACCGGTACGGCCCCGAGCCGGAGCGGATGGAGGCGACCGCCAGGAAGCTGTCGTCGCCGATCGTGAAGAACTCGGCGTCCTCGCCGCCGGGCGCCGGCAGCGTGGCGAACGGGACGAAGCGCTCGTCCACGCGACGGAGCAGCAGCAGCTCCGTGTCGCTGTCTCCACCGTTCATCGCCGGCTGCTCGCCGGGCACGTCGAGCGCGAGCTGCGGCACCGCCAACAGCTCGTGACCGCCGACCGCGCACGTCTCGACCGCCCGTGCGCCGGACGTGCGGATGCGTTGAAGCTCCGCCAGCACCATCTCCATGTCGGCAGTTCACCGACGCGCGGGCGGCAACGCAAGTAAATTGGGATAACGGTTCGCTACACCGTGCGTTAGCTTTCCTGACGCATGCTCGACACCCAGAAGCTGATCATGCTGCGCGCCGTCTCGACGGAGGGCTCGATCGCGGCGGCGGCGCGTGCGCTCGGCTACACGCGGTCGGCGGTCTCGCAGCAGCTCTCCGCGCTCGAGCGATTCGCGGACACGTCGCTGCTCGTCCGCACCGGCAACCGCGTCACGCTCACGCCGGTCGGTCGCACGCTCGTCGACCATACGGAGCGGATCCTCGTCGAGCTCCGCGCCGCCGAGGCGGCGCTCGCGCACGAAGGCAGGGACATCACGGGGCGGCTGCACGTCGGCGTCCCGTTCCGCGAGGGCCCGCGGATCATGAGCAGCGCATTGAGCGAGGTCCGCAACCGATACCCGGGTCTCGAGATCCAGCTCGCCGCCATCAAGGACGAGAACGGTGCGGAGCTGGTGCATCGCGGGCAGCTCGACATGGTCATCCTCTCGCGCTTCGGGTCCGCGCACGCAGCCGTCGGGCCGGGCCTGCGCGAGTGGGTCCTCGGCCACGACGCCCTGCGCCTGTGCGTGCCGGCCGGACATCGCCTCGCCGGAGCGCGGGCGTGCACGCTGTCGGACCTGCGCGACGAGGCGTGGATCATCAACCCGGAGGGAGCGCTCGGACGGCTCGTCATGACGCTCTGCGTCGCCGCGGGGTTCCAGCCCACGGTCGTCGCGACCGTGGACGACGTGGCAACCGCGCTCGGGCTCGCGAGCATCGGGTGGGGCGTCACCGTGGCGCCCGACCTCACGCCGGCCAACCCCGAGTCGGGCATCCGGCGGATCCGGCTCGATGGGCTCGAGGCCGTCCGCCACAGCATCCTCATCGTGCGCGACGGCGAGGAGTCGCTGCCGCACATGTCCGCGGTCATCGCGGCGGTCCACGTCACCAGCGACGAGCTGTTCCACCGGGGAGGCGCTGCGCCCGGCAGCGAGGTCTAGCCTTCAGGACGGCGTGACCGGCCGGGTGCTCAGGGCCTGCGGGATCGCTGGAAGGGCCGCGAGCTGCTTCAAGCGGTCCTCGACGAGCCGGCGGAGGTCGAAGCCGTGGAAGCGGATGAACTGCTCGTGGACCGTCGTCAGCTCGTCGTCGTCCAGGCGGCCGCATACGCGCTGATCGACGGCGGTGCGATGCACGCGCACGAGTGCGGCGATCATCGCCGCATTCTCCTCCGGGAGCGCTCCGAACTTCTCGGGCTCGAGATGGAACAGCGTCGGATGCTGGTGCTCGCGGACTGCCTGCTGCTCCTCCGCGGTCAGCTTGCCGAAGCGGCTCAATCGCAACGCGAGGTACTCGCCGAGATCCTCGTCGTGCGCGTCGGAGAGCACGAGGACCGGGCGGACCTTACCCGGCACCAGGTAGGTGAACTGCTGGTCGCCGCCCTTCTTGGCCGCGGCGATCAGCCTGCCGGCGTCCGGGACGTCGAAGGGCCCCTGCTCGGTCCCCGCATAGATCCGGAAGGGCGCCTGCGGGGCGAAGGGGACGACGGCCCACGCGACCGCGCCCGCGAGGCTCACAGGCCGAGGAGCTCGGCGATCTGCTGCGGGTCCTCGATCGACTCCGCGTCGGGTCGATCCTCGACGGCGAGCGTCTTGACGGTGAGATCGTCCACCGGCAGCCCGTCA
>DATHJG010001015.1:0-5506 GCA_035489875.1 Solirubrobacteraceae bacterium
TCCGCCGCGCCGACGTCACCCGCCACGTGTGGGGCGATCCGGCGGCCGGCGAGGTGTTCGACTGGATCTACGCGTCGACCGACAAGGTCCACATGCTCGTGTTCGGACTGCCGCCGGGCGGGGCGTTCCGCCACTCCGAGGACTACCGCACGATCTTCGCCGCCGACGAGCTGCTGCACGTGCTCCAGGGCGTGCTCGTGATCGCCGATCCCGAGACCGGCGAGGTGCAGCGCGCCGGGGCGGGGGAGAGCGTCTTCTTCCGCCGCGACACGTGGCACCACGCGTTCGCGCTCGGCCCCGAGCCGCTGCGCGTGCTCGAGCTGTTCGCGCCGCCCCCGGCGGCCGGCGCGTCGAGCGCCTACGCCCGCGCGCAGCCGTACCTGGAGGCGTCGCGCTACGCCGACGACGCGCTGCTCGGCAACTGGCCGCCGGCGCAGCCGCCCGCGTCGCGGCTGCGCGTGGTGCGCCCGGCCGACGTGCTGTGGCGGCGCGACCTCGGCGTGCTCTCCGGGGTGCTCGTCAGCACCGAGCACCTCACGGTGGCGACGCTCGAGGTCGGTCCCGGCGAGGTCGCCACGCTGCACGAGCACGGCGGCGACGAGGTCCTGATGGCGCTGGAGGGATCGCTGTGGGTGCGCGCCTGGTTCGACGGCGGCGTCCACGTGTTCGAGCTCGAGCCCGAGGACGTCTGCTACCTGCCGGCCGGCAGCCGGCACGAGTACCGCAACGCGGGCGGCGCGACCGCCCGCGCGATCTGCGCCGTCGCCCCCAGCTACCTGCCGTGACCGTCGCCCTCGGCCTCGACGTCGGGGGCACCAAGATCGCCGCCGCGCGGGTGGACCTCGAGCGCGGATCGATCCTCGCCGCGCGCCGGATCCCGACCGCGCCGCAGCGCGGCTCCGACGCGGTGCTCGCCGACTGCCGCGCGCTGGCCGCCGAGCTGGGGGAGGGAGCCGCGGTCGTCGGGCTCGCCGTGTGCGAGCTGGTCGATCCGCACGGCCGCGTGCGCAGCGCCGAGACCGTCGACTGGCGCGACGCCGACCTGCTCGCTGCGTTCGACTGGGTCGAGTCCGACGTGCGCGCCGCGGCGCTGGCGGAGGCGCGCTTCGGCGCGGGCCGCGACGAGCCGGACTTCCTCTACGTCAGCGTCGGCTCCGGCATCAGCCACTGCCTGATGACCGAGGGCGGCCCGCGGCTCGGCGTGCGCGGCTGCGCGATCGGCACCGGCGCCCCGCTGGTGGAGCAGTGGTCGAGCGGGCTCGCGCTCGCGCGCCGCAGCGGGCACGCGTCGGCGGAGGACGCGCTCGCCGATCCGGCGGCCGCGGACGTCGTCGAGGACGCCGCGCGGCGGCTCGGGCTGGCGCTCGCCGCGCTCGTCAACGCGCTCGACCCGGGCGCCGTGATCATCGGCGGCGGGCTCGGGCTGCACGACGGCTACCGCGAGCGGGTGGAGGCGGCGCTGCGCGCGGAGGTCTACGACCCCGAGGCGCGCGACCTGCCGGTGCTGCCCGCCGGCTTGCGCGCCGACGCGCCGGTCATCGGCGCCGCGCTCGCGGCGGCGGCTCGAGCCCGCGCTTGACGCCCTCCCGACGTGCCGCTCATCCGCGTCGCGCTTGCGGTGGCGGCTCGAGCCCGCGCTTGACGCCCTCCCGACGTGCCGCTCATCCGCGCCGCGCTCGCGGCGGCGGCTCGAGCCCGCGCTTGACGCCCTCCCGACGTGCCGCTCATCCGCGCCGCGCTTGCGGCGGCGGCTCGAGCCCGCGCTTGATGCCCTCGTCCAGCAGGCGCTCCTCGGTCGCTGCGCCGCCGGTCGCGGTCGGCACGCTCATCGCCAGCTCGGCGTAGAGCTGCGCCCACGCGATGCAGGCGCCCGGCTCGGCCCCGCGCAGGTCGGCCCACGCGTACGCGGCGCAGAGGAGGTCGCGGTCGCCGGTGGTGTCGACCGCCGGGCCGGTGCCGAAGCTGGGCGTCTCGATCCGCTCGCCGCCGGCCATCGCGACGGCGCCGCGCGGGCCGAGTGCGACGAGCACGGTTCCGATCGCCTGGCCGAGCGCCGCGAGCGCGTCGTCGAGCGTGTCGGTGCCGGTCAGCATGAGCGCGTCCAAGCGGTCGAGGAACAGGATCCCGGCGCGGCCGATCGCCGCGGGGATGCGGCCTGAGAACGCGCGCGCGTCGTCCTCCCCGCACGTCAGGTACGCGCGCACGCCGTCGGGCACGAGGTGCAGCTGCTCGAGGTTCGCGGCCATCGCGGCGGTGGGCAGGAACTCCGCGACGTCGGCCGCTCTTGCGCGCGGGCCCGGGTCGACGGTGACCATCGCCCGCTCGTCGCCGCACGGCATCACGAGCGTCTGCGGCGTCCGCAAGGTGCGCGGCGGGCTGACCCGCACGCCGTCCCGCTCGAGCTCGGCGCGGACGTAGTCGCCCGAGAAGTCGTCGCCGAGCGGGGCGACGAGCGACGTGCGGAGCCCGAGCCGTGCCGCGGCGACCGCGGTGATCGCACCGCCGCCGGGCGAGCGGACGAGATCGCCGGCGAACCGCTCCTCGCCGAGCGCGGGCAGCGCCTCGAGCCCGACGAACGTCATGTCGAGGAACGCGGGGGTGGCGACGATCAGGTCAGTGCTCACGCTGCGCGAGCCTAGCGCCACGCCCGGGGTGTCCGCTCACCCTTTCGGCGCAAGTTGCTCACCCCACGTCCGGCCGCCTCGCTCCGAGCGCGCTCAGGCTTGCCATGCAATCGCGATGAGTTCATCCTGATTGCATGGGATTGATCCAGATCCGCAACGTGCCCGAGGACGTGCACCGCACCTTGAAAGCCCGTGCGGCAGCGCAGGGGACCTCGCTCAGCGACTACGTTCTGACCGAGGTCACCCGCCTCGCACGGACACCGACGCCGGATGAGCTGGACGCGCGCATCAGGGCACGCACGCCCGCGGGGGTGAGCACGAAGGACATCCTCGCCGCGCGTGACGCCGGCCGCCGCGCGTGAGGTACGTGGTCGACGCCTCGAGCGTCGTCGCCTACCTGCTCGGCGAGGCCTCCGACGCCGAGCGCGGCGCGATGCTCGGCGACGTCCACGCGCCGGGGCTGATCGACGTCGAGGTGACCCAGACGCTCCGCGGGCTGCTGCGGGGCTCGAAGGTCGGGCCGGCGACCGCTGAGCTCGGTCGCACCGAGCTCGCCCAGCTCGCCGTCCGTCGCCACCCGGATCTGCGGCTGCTGCGACGAACGTGGGAGCTCCGGGACGTCTGCACGACGTACGACGCGCTCTACGTGGCGCTCGCGGAGGCGCTCGACGCAGCGCTCGTCACGCGCGACAGCCGTCTTGCGCAGGGCGTCGACGCCCTCGTCGACGTCATCGTGCCGCCGAGCCCGCGCTAACTGCTAACCCACGGACAGGTGCTGCGGGTGGACGAACGAGCGGTTCGGGCCCGTCCGCTTGACGCGTGCGGAGATCCGGCGGCCGGGCGCGAGCTCGTGGTCTGCCGCCGGCGCGGCCGGTACGTGGAGCTCGACGGACGTGCCGGCCGCGTCGGCGAAGAGGTTCGGGAACGGCTTGCCCTCGTCGTCCTGGACCGGCTCGACGGCGTCGACGTCGACGACGGCGACGAGCTGGTCGGGACGCTCGGGGTCCGGTCGTACCGTGCGCACCGTGCCCTCGAGCTGCGCCCAGTTCTCGATGACCGAGACCAATCGGTGTCCTCCCGGAGCCGGTTCACGAGCGAGTCGGCGATCGGCAGCGCCGCTCCCAGCCGATACTAGACGCGCACGTTCGCCGTGACGGTCGGGCCGGTCACGGTGATGTCGGTGACCGCCACGGAGGTGTCGACGCCGGCGTGGCTCCTGGAGTCGGGCGTCGTCGAGGCGGTGAACGACGCGTTGCCGGTCGAGCCCGGGAACGGGTCGCCGGCGTCGCCGCGGTTGACGTTGCCCTCGAGATCCTTCCGGCCGTCCGCCTGCACGAGCGTGACCCGGTAGTGCGTCTCGTCGCGGTTGTCGGGAACGGACTCGTCGATGTGCCAGATCAGCAGGCCGCCGGCCGGGAGGCGCGTGTCGAAGCCCGACCGCTGCCGGTTCTCGACCAGGAAGTACTCCGAGCCGCCGGTGCCGTCCTTCCACAACCGCATCGCGTCGAAGCCTTCCTTGACGTCGACGAACGTCGCCGGTCCGTCGGTCGTGCGGTTGGTGGCCGTGATCCAGCCCTGGTCGATCTTCAGGAACGCGGATGGGTGCGCCGGCGTGCTCCCGCCGGCGTTCCAGCTCCCCGACGCCATCAGGCACCAGTTGCCGAGCCCCTCCGACGAGCCGTCGGTGTCGTAGTAGTCCAGCCAGCCGTAGAGCAGGTGCCCGAGCTCGTGCGCGCAGACGCCCAGCAGCGCGTCCTCCGGCACGGTCAGGTAGCCGAAGATCTTCGTCCCGTCGACGCCCAATGCGCCGCCCTGCGTGTTCCACTTGTGCGACCAGATGTCGCCGTTGGAGCCGGTCTGCTCGGCGCCCGACCCCGCGTGCACGACGATGAACGCGTCGACGAATCCGTTGCCGTCGTTGTCGTAGGGGGTGAAGTCGACGTCGGGATCGGACGCGAGCGCGGCGTCGCGCGCCATGGTGGAGGCGTTCGGCAGCGGGTCGCCGATGCCCGACTCCCCGTGCGCGTACTGCGCGAGCGTGAGTGGCAGCGTGTACGGCCCGACGACCTCCCCTTCGATCGTCACCAGCCCGTTGGTGACCTCGTCGTAGTACTCCCGCACGCTGCCCGTGGGGATGACGCCGGTGGAGAAGAAGAGCTCGCGGAAGTGGTCGGCCGTCCGCGTGATCGCCTTGTCGGAGAACTCGACCAGCACGACGACGACCCGCACGGTCCCGCGCAGCGGCGCGCGGGCTGCCGCGGCGTTGCGCATGACGTCCACGGGCGTCCCGACGGGATACTCGTCCGGCGGCACGATCAGGCCGTCGTTGTAGCCGAGGATCTGCGGCTCGAGCCGCAGCCCCAGGCGTGGCGAGAGCAGGTCGTCCGCCTGGCCTCTCAGCGAGTCGAGCGCCGCCTTGATCTTGACGTCGAGCTCCGGCGAGGGGGCGACGGCGCAGCGGGCGCGGTCGGCCTCCCTGAACCGCTGGACATGGCGGAGGAGCTCGACGAGCTCCCGGTCGCGTCGCTCTGGCATGGCTCCTCCCGGGTCGCAGGCGCGACGGACCCTGCCATACGCGGAGCGGCGGCGCAACGTGACGGCGCCTCCATGATGTGCGCTGTTGACTGGTCCGGTCCGCTGTCTATAGCGTCGGGTCCATGCCACCGACCCGCGTGCACTTCCTCGACGTCGGCGAGCGCGAGTACGGAGACGCCGTGCTCTGCGAGCTGGGCGGCACAGGACCGTGAGCATCGTCACCACGTTCCAGCTCGGCGACGTGAAGCTGCTGTTCGCCGGCGACATGCAGCTCGCCGACCCGCAGATCGCCGATCCGCAGCTGCAAGGCGAGGTCGACGCGCTGCGCGAGCGGATCCGTGCGGCGG
>DATHJG010001016.1:0-2152 GCA_035489875.1 Solirubrobacteraceae bacterium
GGCACCGGCCGCCACATCCAGGCGCCCGACGGCTTCCAGATCGACTCCGTGATCCAGACCGACGCGCCGATCAACCCCGGCAACTCCGGCGGCCCGCTGCTCGACGCCAACGGGCGTGTGATCGGCGTCAACTCGCAGATCACGACCGGCGGGAACGGGAACGGGAACGTCGGCATCGGCTTCGCCGTCCCGGCGAACACCGTCCGCGACGTGATCCCGCGGCTCGAGCGCGGTGAGACGATCCGCCGGCCCTACCTCGGCGTCTCGACCGCGCCCGCCAGCGGCGGCGCGCAGATCCAGGAGGCGACCGCTGGCGGTCCGGCCGCGGCGGCCGGCCTGCGCGCCGGCGACCTGATCGTCTCGGTCGGCGGGCAGCCGGTGCGCGAGCCCGGCGACGTCGCGGCGGCGATCCAGGACCGCCACCCCGGCGAGCAGGTGCCGATCGAGATCGAGCGCGGCGGTGCCCGCCAGACGGTCGACGTCCAGCTCGCCACGCGGCCGGAGAACGCCCCGTGAGCTTCCAGACCCCGCTGCTCCTGCTCGGGCTGCTGCTGATCCCGCTCGGCTTCGCCGCTTACGCGGTCGGGGAGCGGCGGCGCCGGCGCGCCGCCGCCGCGTGGGCGGCGCCCGCGACCGCGCCGTCGGTCGTGCCGCGGCGGCCGGGCTGGCGGCGCCACGCGCCGCTGGCGCTGAGCGCGCTCGCGATGGCCGGCCTGATCGCTGCGCTCGCGCGGCCGCAGGTCAGCGTCGCCGTGCCGGCCGAGCAGGCGAGCATCGTGCTCGCGATGGACCGCTCGGGCTCGATGCAGGCCACCGACGTGTCGCCCTCGCGGCTCGCCGCCGCGCTCACGGCGAGCGAGGCGTTCATCGACAACGTGCCGGACAGGGTGCGCGTCGGCGGTCTCGTCTTCCACCACCGGGCCGAGGCCGTCCAGAACCCGACCACCGACCGCGCGGCACTGCGCTCGGCGATGCGCGCGGCGATGGTGGCGCGAGGCGGGACCGCGACGGGCGAGGCGCTCGCCGCGTCGCTGGCCATGCTCCGCGCGCCGAGCGGGCCGCAGCCTCCGGGGGCGATCGTGCTCCTCTCCGACGGCGAGTCGACCAGCGGCCGCGACCCGCTGCCGGTCGCCGACGAGGCGCGAGCGCTCGGCATCCCCGTCTACACCGTCGCGCTCGGCACGGCGGCCGGCACGCTGGCCGACGGCAGGCCGGTGCCGCCCGACCCCGCATCGCTGCAGGCGATCGCGGACCGCTCGGGCGGGCAGGCGTACACGGCCGCCGAGTCCGGGGCGCTCCGCGCCGTCTACGAGGAGCTCGGCAGCCGGGTGGCGGAGAAGCAGGAGCGGCGCGAGGTGACCGGCGCGTTCGCCGGCGGGGCGATCGTGCTGCTCGCCGCGGGCGCCGCGATGTCGCTGCGCTGGTTCCGGCGCCTGCTTTGAGGTGCGCTTGAGGAGCGGCGGCTTGACTCCCCGGCCATGCCGCTCCTCGTCCGCCGCTCCGTCTTCGCCGCCGTCCTGTTCTCCGGCGCCGCGCTGTTCGCCACCGGCGTGCAGGGCGTCGCCGGGTTGGACTCGACGCTCCAGGTCGCCGCGCAGCGCACCGAGGAGGACCCGACGCAGGTGCGCTACGACCGCTGGGACTGCCCGGACGAGCCGCCGGCCAGGCCGCGCGTCTGACCCGCCGGCAGCACGACCTCGACGGCGAGCCCGCCCTCGCTCCGCGGGGTGAGCGCGACGCGGCCGCCGTGCGCCTCGGCGACGGCGCGGACGATCGAGAGGCCGAGCCCGGCGCCGCCGCCGTCGCGCGCGCGGCCGCCGCGCTCGAACGGCTCCAGCAGCCGGGCGGCCGTCGCGGCGGGCACGAGCGGGCCGCTGTTCTCCACGCGCAGCACGGCGGTCTTCTCCCGTGCGCCCGTGCGCACGTCGACGAACCCGCCCGGCGCGTTGTAGCGGACGCCGTTCTCGACCAGGTTCTCCGCGAGCCGCTCGAGCAGCCGCCGCTCGCCGCGCACCTGCACGGGATCGAGCTCGAGCCGGACGTTCACGCCCTCGGGCCGCACGCGCGCCGCGGCGGCGTGGGCGATGGCGGCCAGGTCGATCGGGCGGCGCTCCGGCGGGCGGCCGCTCTGGGCGAGCAGCATCAGGCCGTC
>DATHJG010001017.1:0-2422 GCA_035489875.1 Solirubrobacteraceae bacterium
GGAGCTCTGGACCGTGCTGTGGCACGCGATCCCGCAGGAGCGGCGCCTCGAACGCGCGCGACTTGCGCGGCGGCTGCGCTTCCTGGGGTTCGGCTCGGTCCAGGACGGCATGTGGATCTCCCCGCACGACCGCGAGCGGGAGGTGGTCGCGCTCATCGACGCGCTCCAGGTCGGCGGGTATGCGGGTGTCATGCTCGGCCGGCCCGCCGCGTCACTGGACTTCCACGCGCTCGCGTCGCGCGCATGGGACCTCGATGCGCTCGACGGGCGCTACCGCGCCTTCCTCGACGAGTTCTCGCACACGGAGCGCCGGAGCGACGACCGCGACGCGTTCCTTCGGCGCACGCGCCTCGTGCACGTCTTCCGCCGCTTCCCGGCACTCGACCCGGAGCTGCCGGACGAGCTCATGCACGCGCCGCGCCACCGCGCGAAGGCGGTGGCGCTGTTCCACCGGCTCTACGCTGCGCTTGCCCCCCCGGCGCAGCGCCACTTCAACGAGGTGACGACGGCACCATGACCGACCACCGTGCGTCGTTGACGTACTCCTCCTATCTCGGGCTCGACGAGGTGCTGGCCGCGCAGCGCCCGCGCTCCGGCGAGCACGACGAGCTGCTGTTCATCGTCATCCACCAGGTCTACGAGCTGTGGTTCAAGCAGCTCCTGCACGAGGCGACCCACCTGCAGCGGCGCCTCGAGGACGGCGACACGCCGCACGCGCTGCACACGCTCAAGCGCATGCTCACGATCCTCAAGACGATCGTCGCCCAGATCGACGTGCTGGAGACGATGACGCCGCGGCAGTTCCTCGCGTTCCGCGACCGGCTCGACGAGGCCAGCGGCTTCCAGTCGGCCCAGTTCCGCGAGCTCGAGGCGCTGCTCGGGCGGCGGGACGCGGGCGTGCTGCGCCACTACGCGCCCGACTCGGCCGAGCACGCGCGGATCGCCGCCGCGATGGCGCGGCCGTCGCTGTTCGACTCCTTCCTGCGCTACCTCGCCGTTCAGGGCTATCCGGTGCCCGCGCCGGCGCTGAAGCGCGACGTCACGCAGGCGCTCGAGCCGTCTGAGGAGGTGCAATCCGCGCTGCTGGCCGCCTACCGCGACGACGGCGAGACCGCGCAGGTGTGCGAGCGGATGGTCGACCTCGACGAGGGCGTGATGGAGTGGCGCTACCGGCACGTGCAGATGGTGCGCCGCACGATCGGCGACAAGCGCGGGACCGGCGGCTCCCCGGGCGTCCGCTACCTCGCCACGACGCTGCTGCAGCCGGCGTTCCCCGACCTCTGGGCCGTGCGGACCGAGCTGTGAGCGCCAACCCGCTCGCCGCCCACTACACGCGCTTCCGCGTCGCCGAGCGGCTGCTGCTCACCGGTCACTCCCACCAGGCCTGGCCGGACGTCGCGCTCGAGGGACAGGTCGCGGCCTTCGAGGACGCCGCGCTGCTCGCCGACGAGAAGTGGGAGCGCGCGTTCGCGCAGGCCGAGCGCGTGCGCGAGGGCTTCCGCACGCTGCTCGGCGATCCGGGCGGCGAGCTCGCGCTCGGCGCCTCGACGCACGACCTCGTGCTGCGCTTCCTGTCCGCGCTCGACCTGCAGGCCCGGCCGCGGCTGGTCAGCACCGACGGCGAGTTCCACACGCTCCGCCGCCAGCTCGGGCGGTTCGCCGAGGGCGCGCTCGACGTCGTGCGCGTCCCCGCGCGCCCGGTGGAGACGCTCGCCGAGCGGCTCGCCGCCGCGGTCGACGACCGCACGGCCGCGGTGCTCGTGTCGGCGGTGCTGTTCGAGGATGCGCGCATCGTCCCGCACCTCGCCGCGCTGGCCGACGCGACCGCCGCGCGCGGAGCCGAGCTGCTGGTCGACGCCTACCACGCGCTCGGGGCGATCCCGTTCACGGCGCCGCCGACCGCGTGGGTGACCGGCGGCGGCTACAAGTACCTCCAGCTGGGCGAGGGCAACTGCTTCCTGCGCCTGCCGGAGCACGCCTACGAGCTACGCCCACTGATCACCGGCTGGTTCGCGGAGTTCGAGGCGCTCGCCGATCCGCCGCGCCCCGGGCAGGTCGCCTACCCGCGCGGCGCGGGTGCGTTCGCCGGCTCGACCTACGACCCGACGAGCCACTACCGCGCGGCGCGCGTGTTCGCCTTCTTCGCCGAGCAGGGCCTGACGCCGGAGGTCCTGCGCGCGTCCTACCGGCGCCAGGTCGACCTGCTCGCGGCGGCGTTCGACGCGCTCGCCCTCCCCGCCGACGTCGTCACCCGCGACCGCGAGACGCCCCTGGAGCGCGTCGCCGCCTTCCTCGCCCTGCGCTCACCGCGAGCCGGCGAGCTCCAGCACGCGCTCGCGCAGCGCGGGGTGCTGACCGACAGCCGCGGCACGTTCCTGCGGCTGGGCCCCGCGCCGTACCTGTCGAACGCGCAGATCGAGGA
>DATHJG010001018.1:0-12626 GCA_035489875.1 Solirubrobacteraceae bacterium
CGCCCCTGGCGGGGCGGAGCGAAGCCGCGGCCGAGCGGGCCGAGCAGCCATATGTCGTCGTCGGCGCCGAGCTCGCACAGCCGCTCGGTGCCCGGCCCGACGTCCTCGAGCACGAAGTCCAGGGTGCCGTCCTCGTGGCGCCGCGCGACGGAGAACGCCCGCGGCAGGAACGGCCGCTCGTCGGCGCCCCCGCCCCAGCGCTCGGCCGCCGCGAGCATGTAGAACTGCCCGGCGTCCGGCGCCGGCCCGTCCGGGTCGGCGACCGACACGACCACGTAGGCGCCGAGCTCGCGGCGGGCGACGACGGGGAGCCGGCGCCGGCCGAGGGGCGCGAGCGTACGGTCGCTCACGACGTCACCGCCTCCGCGCCGGCGCCGCTCGCGCGGTGGATCTCCTGCAGCGACCGGACCGCGGGCGAGCCGTGGCGTGCCGCCGCGATCGCGCGGGCCGCCGCCATGCCGCCCGCCATCGTGGTGATGCACGGAATCCCGCGGGCGATCGCCGCGCGGCGGATCTCGTAGCCGTCCGAGCGGGCCGCGGTGCCGGTCGGCGTGTTGATCACGAGCACGACGTCGCCGCCGTCGATCTTGTCGACCACGTGCGGCGAGCCCTCCCCCAGCTTGTTGAGCCGCTCGACCGGGATCCCCATCCGCGCGATCGCGCCTGCGGTCCCGCCCGTTGCCGCGATCGAGAACCCGAGGTCGTGCAGCTGCGCCGCGATCGCGCCGATCGCCGCCTTGTCGGAGTCGGTCACGGTCAGGAACACGGTGCCCGCCTGCGGCAGCCGCGCCCCCGCGGCCGCCTGCGCTTTCGCGAACGCGGCCGGGAAGTCCGGCGCGACGCCCATCACCTCGCCGGTCGAGCGCATCTCGGGCCCGAGCAGCGCGTCGGCGCCGGCGAAGCGGTCGAACGGCAGCACCGCCTCCTTGACCGACACGTGGTCGCCGGACGGATCGTCGGGCAGGTCCAGGTCGGCGAGCTTCTCGCCCAGCATGACCCGGCAGGCGAGCTTGGCCAGCGGCAGCCCGGTCGCCTTGGACACGAACGGCACGGTGCGCGACGCGCGCGGGTTCGCCTCGATCACGTAGAGCGCCTCGCCGAACACGCCGTACTGCACGTTCATCAGCCCGACGACCCCCAGCTCGAGCGCGAGCACGGTCGTCGCCTCGCGGATCTCGCGCAGCATCTCATTCCCCAGCGAGTGCGGCGGCAGCACGCAGGCGGAGTCGCCCGAGTGGATGCCGGCCTCCTCGACGTGCTGCATGATCCCGCCGATCCAGACGTCCTCGCCGTCGCAGATCGCGTCGACGTCGACCTCGATCGCGTTCTCCAGGAAGCGGTCGAGGAAGATCTCGCGCTCGCCGTTCGCTCCTGTCCGGCGCAGGTAGTCGGCCAGCGCGTCGGTCGAGTAGACGAGCTCCATCGCCCGCCCGCCCAGCACGTAGCTCGGCCGCACGAGCAGCGGGAAGCCGACGCCCGGCGCGGCCGCCAGCGCCTGCTCGGTCCCGCGCGCGGTCGCGTAGGCCGGTGCGCGCAGCCCGAGCCGCTCCAGCACGGCCCCGAACCGCCCGCGGTCCTCGGCGAGGTCGATCGCCTCCGGCGACGTGCCGAGCAGCGGCACGCCGGCCGCCTCCAGGCCCGCGGCCAGCTTCAACGGCGTCTGGCCGCCGAACTGCACGATCACGCCCTCGGGCCGCTCGACCTCGACGATCCCGAGCACGTCCTCGAGCGTGAGCGGCTCGAAGTAGAGCCGGTCGGACGTGTCGTAGTCGGTCGAGACCGTCTCCGGGTTGCAGTTGACCATCACCGCGTCGCGACCGGACTCGCGCACGGTCATCGCCGCGTGCACACAGCAGTAGTCGAACTCGATCCCCTGCCCGATCCGGTTCGGGCCGGAGCCGAGGATCATCACGCTCGGCCGGTCGCCGCGCGGGACCTCATGCGGAGCCGGCGGTCGCTCCCACGCTGAGTAGAAGTACGGCGTCTCGGCGGCGAACTCGGCCGCACAGGTGTCGACCGCGCGGTACGTGCGCACGCCGCGCTGCGCGGCCCCCGGGTCGAGCGCCAGCTCGCGGAGCTCGCGCAGGAACCACGGGTCGACCGAAGTGCGGGCGTGCACGTCCGCCTCGCTCGCGCCCTGCCGGAACGCCTCGAGCAGGATGTCGTAGCGGTCGGCGCTCGGCGCCTCGAGCCGCTCCAGCAGATCGCCTGAGAGATCGATCGGCGCGTCGAGCTCGCGCGAGCGCATCGCCTTCGCGAACGCCTGCTTGAACGTGCGCCCGATCGCCATCACCTCGCCGACCGACTTCATGTGCGTGGAGAGCCGCTCCTCGACGCCGGGGAACTTCTCGAACGCGAACCGCGGCCACTTCACGACGACGTAGTCGAGCGTCGGCTCGAACGACGCCGGCGTCTTGCGCGTGATGTCGTTCGGGATCTCGTCGAGCCGGTACCCGACCGCCAGCCGCGCGGCGATCTTGGCGATCGGGAAGCCGGTCGCCTTGGACGCCAGGGCCGAGGAGCGCGACACGCGCGGGTTCATCTCGATCACGACGATCTCGTCGGTCGCCGGGTTGACCGCGAACTGGACGTTGGAGCCGCCCGTCTCGACCCCGACCGCGCGGATCACCGCGATCGCCTGGTCGCGCAGCAACTGGTACTGGCGGTCGGTCAGCGACATCTGCGGCGCGACCGTGACCGAGTCGCCGGTGTGGACACCCATCGGATCGACGTTCTCGATCGAGCAGACGATCACGACGTTGTCGGCGCCGTCGCGCATGACCTCCAGCTCGAACTCGCCCCAGCCGAGCACCGACTCGTCGATCAGCACCTGGCCGATCGGCGACGCGGCGAGGCCCTGGGTGACGATCCGGTAGAAGTCCGCCTCGGTGCGGGCGATGCCGCCGCCGCGGCCGCCGAGCGTGAACGCCGGGCGGATGATCAGCGGCAGCCCGAAGTCCGACAGCGCGCCGCGGGCCTGCTCGACGCTCGTGGCGATCGTGTTGCGCGCGGTGCGCAGGCCGGCGGCCTGCATGGTGGCGTCGAACAGCTCGCGGTCCTCGGCGCGGTTGATCGCGTCGTAGTTCGCGCCGATCAGCTCGACGCCGAAGCGCTCGAGCGTCCCGTCCTCGTGGAGCGCCTTGGCGAGGTTGAGCGCGGTCTGGCCGCCGAGCGTCGGCAGCAGTGCGTCGGGCCGCTCGCGCTCGATCACCTGCGCGACGACCTCGGGCAGCAGCGGCTCGACGTACGTTGCGGTCGCGAACTCCGGGTCGGTCATGATCGTCGCCGGGTTGGAGTTCACGAGCACGACCTCGTAGCCCTCCTCCAGCAGCACCTTGCAGGCCTGGGCGCCGGAGTAGTCGAACTCCGCGGCCTGGCCGATCACGATCGGGCCCGAGCCGAGCACGAGGATCTTCTGGAGGTCGTCTCTCCTAGGCATGCGCCCCGGCCTCGATCTCGCGGATGAACTCGTCGAACAGGCCGACGGAGTCGTGCGGACCCGGCCCGGCCTCGGGGTGGTACTGCACGCAGCCGGCGGGGACGTCGAGCAGGCGGATGCCCTCGATCGTGCCGTCGTAGAGGTTCACGTGCGTCAGCTCGGCCTCGCCGAAGTCGGTCTCGAGCCGCTGGCCGGCCTCCCCCCGCACCGCGAACCCGTGGTTCTGCGCCGTGATCGCGATCCGGCCCGTGCGCAGGTCCTTCACCGGGTGGTTGCCGCCGCGGTGGCCGAACGGGAGCTTGAACGTCTCCAGCCCGACCGCCTGGGAGAGGATCTGGTGGCCGAGGCAGATGCCGAACACCGGCATCCGCCCGATCGCCTGCCGCACCGTGTCGACGAGGTAGCCGAGCGTGGCGGGGTCGCCCGGCCCGGGGACGAGGAAGATGCCGTCCGCACCGCGCGCGAAGACCTCCGCCGCCGGCGTCGTGCACGGAAGCAGCTCGAGCGTCGCGCCGCGCAGCAGGAAGTTGCGCACGATCGAGCGCTTGATCCCGGTGTCGAGCGCGACGATCCGGGGCCCTGAGCCGTCGCCGGGGATGACGTGCGGCTCGCGCGGCGTCACCTCACGCGCGAGGTCGCGGCCGGTCATCGGCGGCTCGGCGGCGATCAGCGCGCGCGCCTCGTCCTCCCCCATCGAGCCCGGGAAGACGCCGCCGAGCATCGCGCCCGCCTCGCGGATGTGGCGCACCAGCGCGCGCGTGTCGACGCCGGTGATGCCGGCTACGCCGCAGTCGAGCAGCCAGTCCAGCCAGCCGCGCTCGGCGCTCGGGGCGTCCTCGCTGTTGACCGCCTCGCGCATGATCGCCGCGCGCGCGTGGACGCGGTCGGACTCCATCGCCTCGGCGCTGACGCCGTAGTTGCCGACCATCGGCGCGGTGAACGTGATGAGCTGCGCGTGGAACGACGGGTCGGTCATGCACTCCTGGTAGCCGGACATGCCGGTGGTGAAGACGACCTCGCCGACGGTATGGCCGGGCGCGCCGCACGCCTCGCCGTCGAAGCGCGCGCCGTCCTCGAGCAGGACATAGGCGGACGTCATGCGGCGGTCAGGGCGAACGCCCGCTCCCGGTAGACGACGGACCCCGCCGCGACGGTGGCCAGCACGCGGCCGCGCAGCATGTGTCCGGCGAAGCAGCAGTTCTCCGACCGCGACTCGTAGCCGGCCTCGCCGACCTGCCACTCGGCGGCGAGGTCGAGCAGGCACAGCGCGGCGGTCTCGCCGACCGCGATCCGCGGCGTCGCCAGCCCCATGAGCGCCGCGCCGGCGCTGAGTCGCTCGACCACCAGGCCGAGCGGCAGCACGCCGGGGACGACCAGCTCGGTGTAGATCGCCGCGAACGACGTCTCCAGCCCGGTGGTGCCCATCGGCGCCTCCTCGAACGGCACCTCCTTCTCCTCGCGCGCGTGCGGCGCGTGGTCGGTGGCGATGCAGTCGATCGTCCCGTCGCGCAGGCCCTCGATCAGCGCCTGCCGGTCGGACTCGGCGCGCAGCGGCGGGTTCATCTTCAGCCGCGTGTCCAGCCGCTCCCGGATCGCCTCGTGGGTCAGGCAGAGATGGTGCGGCGACGCCTCGCCGGAGATCTGCACCCCGCGCGCCTTGGCCTCGGCGATCGCCTCGACCGACTCGCGCGCCGAGAGGTGCTGGATGTGGATCCGGCCCTGCTCGTAGCCCGCGATCGCCGCGTCGCGGGCGATCATCGTCGACTCCGAGATCGACGGGATCCCGGCCAGCCCGAGCCGCGCCGACACCTCGCCCTCGTGCATCGCGCCGGCGCCCGAGAGGCTCGGGTCCTCCTCGTGCAGCGCCAGCACGCCGCCGCAGAGGCGCTGGTACTGCAGCGCCTTTCGCAGGATCGCGGCGCGGTGCACGGGCTTGCCGTCGTCGGTGAACCCGAGCGCGCCGGTGTCGGACAGCTCGGCCATCTCGGTCAGCGCGTCGCCGGCCAGCCCGCGCGTGATCGCCGCGAGGAAGCCGACGGGGATCCGGGCCTCCCGCCGCGCCGCCTCGCGGAGCGAGCGCAGGACGGTGGCGTCGTCGACCACCGGGTCGGTGTTCGGCATCGCGACCACGGCGACGAAGCCGCCGGCCGCGGCGGCGCGGGTGCCGGAGTCCAGGTCCTCCTTGTGCTCCTGCCCGGGCACGCGCAGGTGCACGTGCGGGTCGACGAAGCCGGGGAACAGGTGCCGGCCCTCGCCCTCGAGCACCTCGGCGCCCTCGGGGGCGTCGAGCGAGCCGGGCGCGCCGATCTCCGCGATCACGCCGCCGCGCACGAGCACGTCGTGCGGCGCGTCGAGGTCCCCGCGCGGGTCGAGCACGTGCGCGGCGCGGATGAGGAGGTCGGCGGGCGGTTGCTCGCGGTGCAGGAGCGGCTCGGCGCCGCGCTTGCCGGGGCGGGCGGCGTTCATGCCGTCACCAGCTGGCGGTCCGGCGCGGTGCGCCCGGCGAGCAGCTCGTAGAGCACGGCCATCCGCACGACGACGCCGGCGGCGACCTGCTGGCCGATCAGCGCCTGCGGGGAGTCGATCACCTCGGCGGCCAGCTCGACGCCGCGGTTGACCGGGCCGGGGTGCATCAGCACCTGCCGGGCGCCCAGCCGGCGGCCGTCGATCTGGTAGCGCGCGGCGTACTCGCGCAGGCTGGGGACGAACGACTCCGTCATGCGCTCCTTCTGCATCCGCAGCGCGTAGACGACATCGGCCTCGTCGAGGCCGTCGAGCGTGTAGCGGACGTCGCAGCCGAGCGCCTCCACCCCGCGTGGGATCAGCGTCGGCGGGCCGCACACGGTGACCTTGGCGCCGAGCATCCCGAACGCGTGGATGTTCGAGCGCGCGACGCGGCTGTGCAGCACGTCGCCGACGATCCAGATGCTCAGGCCGTCGAGCGCGCCGAGCCGCTCGCGCAGCGTGTGGACGTCGAGCAGCGCCTGCGTGGGGTGCTCGTGCTTGCCGTCGCCGGCGTTGATGACGGCGGCGGGACTCCAGCGCGCGACCAGCTCGGCCGCGCCGACGTACGGCGTGCGGACGACGATCAGGTCGGGGCGGTAGGCGGAGAGCGTCTGGACCGTGTCCTTCAGCGACTCGCCCTTCTCCACGCTCGACCCCGACGACACGAAGTTGATGACCTCGGCGGAGAGCGTCTTCGCGGCCAGCTCGAACGAGGAGCGGGTGCGGGTGGAGGCCTCGTAGAAGAGGTTGAGCACGCGCCGGCCGCGCAGCGCGGGCACCTTCTTGACCTCGCGCTCGGAGACCTCGGTGAACGACTTGGCGCGGTCGAGGATCCGCTCGATGCCGGGGCGGTCGAGGTCCTCGATCGAGAGCAGGTGCCTCATGCCGGGACCCCCTGGCGGTTCGTGATCGTGACCTCGTCGGCGCCGTCGAGCTCCGCGACGCGGACGTTGACGCGCTCGGAGCGGTGCGTCGGGAGGTTCTTGCCGACGTAGTCGGGGCGGATCGGCAGCTCGCGGTGGCCCCGGTCGGCCAGCACGGCGAGCTGGATGCGCGCGGGACGGCCGTAGTCGAACAGCGCGTCGATCGCGGCGCGCACGGTGCGGCCGGTGTAGAGCACGTCGTCGACGAGGACGACCGTGTGCTCCTCGAGCCGGAACGGCAGATGGCTGGAGCGGACCTCGGGCGCCTCGCGCGTGGCAAGGTCGTCGCGGTAGAAGGCGATGTCGATCTCGCCGGCGGGCAGCTCCCGCTCCAGCAGATCGGAGACCAGGCGGTGCAACCGCGTGGCGAGGTGGGCCCCGCGACGGTGGATGCCCACCAGCGCGATCTGGCCGTCGGGGTTCTTCTCGACCACCTCGTGCGCGATCCGCACGAGCGTGCGCCTGATGTCGTCCTCGTCGAGGACGACCTTGTGATGCGTCATACCGTGCCTTCCTGGCCTCACTGGGCCTGGTTAAAGGGACGCAGCAGAACCTAGCACCGGGCGCCGACGTTCCGCGGGTTCCGCGAGGAAGGGCCGCTGCGGAGCCTTACGCAGACGGCCTGCGGGCGATGCTCGCCCGGCCCTCGGCCAGATGGGCGCGCAGCGGCTCGGGGCCCTCGCGCTCGAGGTCGGCGAGCAGCCGCTCGTGGTGCGCGGCCATGCGCTCGAGCGACCAGCTCGGCCTGATCTGGATGACGAACAGCCGCATCTCCCCCGCGAGCGTCCCGTACGCGCGCTCGAGCCGCGGGCTCTGGGCGGCGGCGACGAGGCCGCCGTGGACGCGATCGTGCGCGTCCACGACGGCGCTCCACGGCGGGTCGGGCTGCGCGCACACGGCGGCCATCAGGCGGACGGCGTCGTGGACGGACTTCGGCAGCTTCCCGTCGTGGCGCTCGAGCGCGAGCCGCGCGGCCTCCAGCTCCAGCGCGGTGCGCAACTCGAACAGCGCGCTCACGTCGGCGGCGGTGAGGCGGGCGACGCTCGCGCCGCGGTTGGGCTCGATCGTCACGAGCCCCTCGGAGGCGAGCGCCCGCAGCGCGGCGCGCAGCGAGTGGCGCGCGACGCCGTAGGCCTCGACGAGCTCGAGCTCCCGCAGCCGCTCGCCCGCGCGCAGCTCGCCGTCGAGGATCCGGGTCCGCAACGAGGCGGCGATCGCGTCGACGGTCGAGACGCGCCGCAAGGCGAGCCGCGCGCTCATGCCGCCGCCACCCCCGGCCGCAAGGCGAGTCCCGCGCTCATGCCGCCGCCACCGCCGGCTGTGGGGCGGAGCGGCGCGCCGGGAGCGCCAGCGCGAGCAAGCCCGCCAGGACCAGGCCCGCGCCGAGCGCGGCGACCGCGCCGGGCCGCTCCCCCAGCGCCAGGATGCCGAGGCCCGTGGCGGTCAGCGGCTCGGCCAGCGTGAGCGTCGCGGTCTCGCCCGGCGTCAGGTGGCGCAGGCCGCGGGCGAAGAGCACGTAGGCGAGGGCGGTCGGGATCGCGCCCAGGAAGAGCGCCAGCGCCAGCCCGTCGCCGGTCGCAACCCAACTGACGTCTCCGAGCACGAGGACCGGCACGAGCAGTACCGCGCCGAGCGAGAACGACGCGGCCATCACGCGCTCCGGCGCGTGCCCGCGCCGGAGCAGCCGCTTGGCGAGCACCGCGTACGTGGCGTAGCCGGAGCCGGCGACCATGGCGAGGACGATGCCGAGCGGGTCGACGGAGGCGTCGCCGCCGCCCAGCACGAGCAGCATCACGCCCGCGCACGCGAGCGCGGTGGCGGCCGCCCAGCGGCCGGTCAGCGGCTCGCGATCGACCAGCCGGCCGGCGACGCCGGCGATCGCGGGTGCGGAGCCGAGCGCGACGACCGTCCCGACCGCCACGCCGGTGCGGTCGACGGCCGCGAAGAACGCGAGCTGGTACGCGGCGATCGCCACGGCCATCACGCCGAGCTCCCGCCGCGGCCAGGCGGCGGCCACAGCGGGAGCGGCGCGGGCGACGAGCAGCAGCAGCGCGCCGCCGACGGCGACGCGCACGGCGCCGACGGTCAGGGGAGCGGCGTCGGGACCGAGCGCCTGCGCGGTGCCCGTCGTGCCGAAGCAGACGGCGCTGAGGAGGACGAGCACGCGAGCCATGGTGTGGGATTGTTCAACAATCGCACGGCTGGTGTCAAACGGGCGCGGCTCGCGCTCCCCCAACGCCCGCTCGCCGGCCCGTGTGAGCGGTTCCGTCGCGGCCGATCGCGCGCTTGGTCGCGCACTGGCGGCGCGGTTCGTCCCACCAGGTGGCGCAGTTCGTCGGGTCGCGCCTGGTGGCGCGGTTCGTCGCTCCGGGATCAGGGCTCGTGAACAGCGGGCATTGAGGGGAGCAGGTCAAGAGGCCCTCGGGCGGGACGCGGGGCGGTTTCGCGCTGCGATTTGCACGTTGAGCATCCATGTGATGGTCAACGTGCAAATCGCTCCGCCGATGTCACGTTGACCCCAATAATCGGGGTCAAGGCGACAATCGCGCCAGCGTGTTGCACGTTGACGGCAACTATTGCCGTCAACGTGCAAACCGGCTCGGGCGCCCGGGGTGGTTCCGCGGGACCGCACCCCACTCCGGACCCTCCCATCAATGCCGGCGCTTCACTCCCGCCACCGCCCATGCCCCCGCGCCCGGTACCCCCATCCGAGTCCGCTCCCCTCAAGGGTCCGTCCAAGAACAGTCGGTGCGGCCGTCCGGGCGTGCCGACTTCTTGGACGGGCCCTCAATGCCAGCCGTTCACCCCGCCGGCGCCCACGACCCCAACCGGGTATGCCCCCACCGAAGGCGGACGCACGACGCAATACTTTCCGGCATGACGAGGATCGCGATCGTCGGCCCCGGCGCCGTCGGCGTGACGTTCGGCGCCGCCGCCGAGCGCGCCGGGCACGACGTGCTCCTGTGCGGGCGGCGCCCGGCCGCGGCGCCGGCCGTCGAGCTGCCCTCCGGCGACGAGCATTCGATGGCCGACCGGGTGCGCGCCGACCCGTCCGCCGTCGCGGCCGTCCCGTGGGTGCTGCTCGCCACCAAGACCCACCAGACCGCGGGCGCGGCGGCGTGGCTCGACGCGCTGTGCGACGAGCGGACCGTCGTGGCCGTGCTGCAGAACGGGGTCGAGCAGCGCGAGCTGGTCCGGCCGCTCGCCGGGCCGGCGACCGTGCTCCCGGCGATCGTCTGGTGCCCGTCGGAGACGGTGGCGCCGGGGCGGGTGCGCCAGCGCGGGCCGGCGCGGCTCAGCGTCCCGGCCGAGCCGGCCGGCGCCGCGCTCGCCGGCCTGCTCGACGGCGCGGCGCAGGTCGACGTCGTCGCCGACTTCCGCACGGAGTCATGGCGCAAGCTGTGCCTGAACGCGGTCGTCGCGCCCATGGTGCTCGCCGGCCGCCGCGCCGAGCTGTTCCGCGATCCGCGGCAGCTCGAGCTCGCCCGCGGGATCGCGGAGGAGTGCGTCGCGGTCGGCCGCGCCGAGGGCGCCCGGCTGGGACCCGAGACGGTCGACGACGTGATCGGCCAGCTCGCGACGTTCCCGCCAGACATGGGCACGTCGATGTTGTTCGACCGGCTCGCCGGCCGGCCGCTTGAGTGGGACGCACGCAACGGCGTGATCCGCCGGCTCGGCGCACGCCACGGCATCCCGACGCCGGTCAGCGACGCGATCGTCCCGCAGCTCGCGGCGCTCGACCCGACCTACGACGGATAGGGCGCGGCCGGCTCCGGCTCGCGCGCGGGCTTGACGAGCGTCGGCTCGCCGCGCTCGGGGAACGGCACGTCGATCGCGTCGTAGTCCCGCGGCACCACCGTGGCGGGGAACGTCGCGCGCGCCTCGTCGCGCACGTCGCGCGGGAAGTAGCGCGTGGAGAGGTGCGTGAGCGCGAGCAGCCGCACGCCGGCGTCGCGCGCGATCTCGGCCGCCTGCGCGGCGGTCGAGTGCGCGGTCTCTCGCGCGCGCGCGCGCTCGTCCTCAAGGAACGTCGCCTCGTGCACGAGCACGTCGGCCGCATGCGCGTAGACCTCCGTCGTCTGGCACGGCCGCGTGTCGCCCGAGATCACGATCCGCCGCCCGGGTCGGGGCGGGCCCACGACCTGCTCGGGCCGCACGCCTGCAACCTCCTCGCCACGCTGCAGGCGTCCGAAGTCCGGCCCCTCGGGCACGCCGAGCGCCCGCGCGGCGGCCGCGTCGAAGCGCCCCGGCCGGTCGTCCTCCACGAACGCGTATCCGTACGCGGTCGCGCGGTGGTCGACCGGGAACGCGGCCACGAGGTAGCCGCCGAGGCGCACCTCCTCGTGCGGCTCGAGCTCGGCCAGCCGCAGCGGGTAGCCGGTCCGCCCGATCACGGGCCGCATCGCATCGATCAGCGCGTGCAGGCCGGGCGGGCCGTAGAGCGTGAGCGGCCGCTCACGCGCGCGCAGGTCGAACGTCTTGACCATGCCGATCAGCCCGAGCCAGTGATCGAGGTGGTAGTGGGTGAGGAAGACGGCATCGAGCTCCGGCAGCCCGACCGAGCGCAGCAGTTGCTGCTGGGTCCCCTCCCCGCAGTCGAACAGCAGCCGGTCGCCGCCGGCACGCAGCAGCAGCGCCGGCAGACCGCGCCGCGCCGACGGCACGGACCCCGCGGTGCCGGCGAAGAAGAGGGAGAGATCCATGGCAAGCGCACCTTAGAGTGGCCCGACTCCGGGTTCTCCCGACGCCACCGCTCCGAGCGCTTGCGCCGCAGCGAGGGCGGGCGGCCCGGACCGGGTAGCCTGCAGAAGTGCCCTCGTCGGAGTCGGGCAGCAACCCTAATCCGTCGGACAAGCGCCCCCCGGCCGAGCCGGAGTCCGGAACGACTGCGCGCGAAGCTCGCCGGCGCGAGCGTGAGTCTCGGCGTCACGAGCCGCCGGAAGGCATGGTGCCCGGCCGAGAGCGGCGTCGCACCAAGGTCGAACGTGGCGCCATGCGGCTCGTCGCCACGGGCGGGATCATCGGCATCGCCGTGCTCGTGGGCGCGATCCTCGTGGGGCAAGACGTCGCCGGCTGGATCGTCGGCCTCGTCGTCGGTCTGACCTCGGTGATCTTGGCCGCGCTGCTCTGGTCTTCGCGGCAGCTCTAGCCGCACACCGTCACGCAGCGCTCGTCTGCGATGTGCGGGAGGCGACGCCGTGCGCGAACTCGAGCGTCACAGCTCGACGAGGGTGAACGCGAGCCGCCCATCCTGCGCGGTCGCGACCCCCATCGTGTGCGCCGGCGCGCGCCGCCGCTCGGTCGGCGAGCCGGGGTTGAAGATGTGGAACCCGTCGCGCTCCTCGTGCAGCGGCAGGTGCGAGTGGCCGAACACGACGGCGTCGGTGTCCGGGAAGCGGGCGCGCAGCCGCGCGAGCCGTCCGCCCGCCGGCCCGCCGTCGTGGGTCAGCACGATCCGCGCGCCGCCGGCTTCGACCAGCCGCACCGCGGGCAGCCGCACCCGCAGCGCCGGCTCGTCGACGTTGCCATGGACCGCGTGGACGGGCGGGCCGAGCGACTCCAACAGCTCGAGCACCTCCATCGCGGCGAGGTCGCCGGCGTGCAGGATCGCGTCGGCGGAGTGCAACCGTGCGAGGCAGGCATCCGGGATCGCGCGCGCCCCCTTGGGCATGTGCGTATCGCTGATGATCGCGAGCTGCAGCGCGCCAGGAGGGATTCGAACCCCCGACTTCTGCCTCCGGAGGGCAGCGCTCTATCCA
>DATHJG010001019.1:0-5771 GCA_035489875.1 Solirubrobacteraceae bacterium
CCTGCGCGGCGGGCGACGAGCGCGCGGTGGCGGCGCTGCGCGCGCGCAAGCACCGCGAGGACAAGCCGTTCGCGCTGGTGGCGCCGAGCCTCGAGGCGGCCGCGGAGCTGGTGACGCTGCGCGCGGCCGACGCGGCGCTGCTCGCCGGCCGCGAGCGGCCGATCGTGCTCGCCCCGCGCCGCCCGGACGCGCCGGTGGCGGCCGCGGTCGCGCCGCGCTCGGCCGACCTCGGCGTGATGCTCCCCTACGCGCCGCTGCACCACCTGCTGCTCGCCGACGCCGGCGTCGCCCTCGTGCTGACGAGCGGGAACGTGTCCGACGAGCCGATCGCCTACCGCGACGACGACGCGGTCGAGCGGCTGCGGGGCATCGCCGACCGCTTCCTCGTCCACGACCGACCGATCCAAGTCCGCACTGACGACTCGGTGGCCCGGAGCACGGGCGGCGGGCCGCTGTTCCTCCGCCGCTCACGCGGGTACGTCCCCGCGAGCACCCCGCTGCCCGTGCCCGCCGCGCGTCCGATCCTCGCCTGCGGCGCCGAGCTCAAGAGCACGTTCTGCGTCGCAAAGGGCGGACGCGCGTGGGTCGGCCACCACATCGGCGACCTGCGCAACTACGAGACGCTGGAGTCCTTCACCGAGGGCATCGAGCACTTCCAGCGGCTGTTCGCCGTGGCGCCCGAGATCGTCGCGCACGACCTGCACCCCGACTACCTCTCGACGCGCTACGCGCTCGACCGTCCCGGCGTCGAGCAGGTCGGCGTCCAGCACCACCACGCCCACCTGGCCGCCGCGCTGGCCGAGCACGGGGAGACGGGGCCGGCCGTGGGCGCGATCTACGACGGCGCGGGCTACGGCCCCGACGGCACGGTCTGGGGCGGCGAGCTGCTCGTCGGCGACCTGCGCGGCTTCGAGCGCGTCGGGCACCTGCGCGCGGCGCGGCTGCCGGGCGGCGACCGGGCGGCCAGGGAGCCGTGGCGCATGGCGTGCGCCTGGCTCGTCGAGGCCGTCGGTCCGCAGCCGGCGCTGCCGCCGGCGCTCGTCGCAGCGGTCGACGCGGCCGCGTGGCGCGCCGTCGCGGGGCTCGCCGCCACGGGCTTCTCGGCGCCGGTCACGACGAGCGCGGGCCGGCTCTTCGACGCGGTGGCGGCGCTCTGCGGCCTGCGCGCGCGGGTGAACTACGAGGGCCAGGCCGCGGTCGAGCTGGAGGCCGCGTGCGACCCCGCCGAGCGCGGCGCCTACGAGATCGGCTGCGACGCGGAGCTCGTGCTCGACCCGCGTCCCGCGATCCGGGCCGTCGCGCGCGACGTCGCCGCCGGCGTCCCCGTGCCCGCGGTCGCGGCGCGCTTCCACAACGGGCTGGCCGAGGCGACCGCGACCGCGTGCGTGCTCGCTGCCGAGCGCCACGGCCTCGACCGCGCCGTCCTGTCCGGCGGGGTCTTCCAGAACCGCGTGCTGTTGGAGCGCACGAGCGCGCTGCTGCGGCGCGCCGGCCTGCGCGTGCTCGTGCCCCTCCGGCTCCCGCCCGGCGACGGTGGCATCGCGTACGGGCAGGCGGCGGTGGCCGCCGCACGTATTGACAGTCGATCACAACTCTGATCCTCTTTCAGCAACAGGAGATGGGACGACGATGACCGTCAGCTCGCTGCGCCCGCCTGTCCACGCCGACTCGCTCGACGCGGCGTACGCGATCGTCCGCGGTGCGGGGCTGCGCCTCTCGGCCGCTCGGCGGATCGTCCTGCAGGCGCTGTTCGCCGCCGACGGGCCGCTCACCGCGGAGCGGATCGCGTCCGGGCTCGACGGCCGGCTCGCCGCGCTCGAGCTGCCCTCGGTCTACCGCAACCTCGAGACGTTCGAGCAGATCGGGCTGGTCCGCCACGTCCATCTCGGCCACGGCGCCGGCCGCTACGCGCTCGCGCGCGCGGGCGAGCGCGAGTACGTGCTCTGCGAGGCGTGCGGCGACGCCAGCGCAGTCGACCCGGCCGAGCTCGACGCGGTCCGGGCCGCGGTGCGGGAGGCCACCGGGCTCGAGGCGCGGTTCAGCCACTTCCCGATCGTGGGCGTCTGCGCCGGCTGCCGGGAGGAGGAGCGCCATGCACATCCCTGACGGGTTCCTGAGCCCAGAGGTGGCCGCGTCCACCGCGGTCGTCTCGGCGGGCGTGCTCGCGTGCAGCCTCCGGCGCGCCGACGCGGCGCTCGACGACCGCCGGGTCCCCCTGGTCGGCGTGACCGGGGCGTTCATCTTCGCCGCGCAGATGCTCAACTTCCCGGTCGCGGGCGGCACGAGCGGGCACCTGCTGGGCGCCGCACTGGCGGCGATCCTGCTCGGCCCGTGGGTCGCGTGCCTGGTGATGGCGGTGGTGCTCACGACGCAGGCGTTCCTGTTCGCCGACGGCGGGATCACCGCGCTGGGCGCGAACATCCTCAACATGGGCGTGCTCGGCGCGCTCGGCGTGGGCGGGCTGATGCTCGCCGCCCGCCGCGTGCTCGGCCGCGGCGGGATCCGGTCGCGCGCGACGCTGCTGGCGATCGCGGGCGCCGGCGCCTGGCTGGCCGTCATGGTCGGCGCAGCCGCGGCGGCGCTCGAGCTCGGCGGCTCGGGGACGGTGCCGCTCGGCACGGCGCTGCCGGCGATGCTCGGCGTCCACGCGGCGATCGGGATCGGCGAGGCGGTGATCACCGTCGCCGCGGTGAGCGCCGTGCTCGCGACGCGGCCCGACCTGATCGCGGTCGCCGACCTGCGCCCGGAGGAGATCCGGCGGCCCGCGCCGGCGGCGGTGGCGTCGTGAGGATGCGCGCGTTCGCGATCCTCGCGCTCGCGCTGGCCGTCGGGCTCGCCGTCGCGGTCTCGCCGTTCGCGTCGTCGGCGCCCGACGGGCTGGAGCGCGTCGCGACCGACCACGGCTTCGTCGACGAGCAGCGGCAGCACGGCGCACCGGCGCCCGGCTACGCGTTCCCCGGGATCGACGACCCGAAGCTGGCCACGGGCATGGCGGGCTTCGCCGGCACGCTGCTCGTCTTCGGTCTCGGCTACGGGCTCGCGGCCGTGCGGCGCCGGCCCGCGCGGGCGTGAGCGCCGGCGCGCACGGGCTCGCGGCGCCGCGGCGCCGGAGCGCGCGGGCATGAGCGCCGGCGCGCACGGGCTCGCGCTGACCGGGCCGGTCGGCGACCCGGCCAGCCCGGTCCACCGGCTCGACCCGCGCGCGAAGCTGCTCGGCTTCCTGGCGATCACATGCACCGCGGTCTCGGCCCCGCTCGCCGACTGGCCGGTCTACGCCGGCTGCGCGCTGGCGCTGACTGGGCTCGCGGCCGCCGCGCGCGTGCCCGCGCACACCGTCTGGCGGCGCGCGCGGGCGGTGTTGGCGCCGGTGCTCCTCGTCGCGCTGCTCGTCCCGTTCGTCGACCGCGGCGGCGAGGAGGTCGCGCTCGGCCCGCTGACGCTGTCGGCGGCGGGTCTCGCGGTCCTCGGCACGGTGGCTGCGAAGGCGACGATCGGCACGGTCGGCGCGGTCCTGCTCGGCGCCACGACGAGCTACCCGGCGGTGTTGCGCGCGCTCGAGGCGCTGCGCGTGCCGCGGGCGTGCACGCTCATCGCCGCGGTGACGTACCGCTACCTGTTCGTGCTCGTCGAGGAGCTGTCGCGGATGCGCGCGGCGCTGGCCGCGCGCGGCTACCGGCCCCGCACCGCCCTCGGCGTCGCGGCCACCGGCCGGCTCGCCGGCTCGCTGTTCTTGCGCGCGCACGCGCGCGGCGAGCGCGTCCACCTCGCGATGGCGGCGCGCGGCTACACCGGGACGATGCCGCAGCTCGAGCCGCTCGCGTTCCGCCGCGCGGACGCGACGTTCCTCGCGCTGCTGGTGGTCGGGCTGCTCGCGCTCCGGGTCGCTGCATGACCTCCGCGGTCCACGCACGCGGCGTCCGCTACAGCTATCCCGACGGGCGGCTCGCGCTCGACGGCGTCGACCTCCACGTCGCCCACGGAGAGCGCGTCGCGGTGCTCGGCCCCAACGGCGCCGGCAAGACGACGCTGATGCTGCACCTCAATGGGCTGCTGACCGGCGCGGGCGAGCTGGAGGTCGCGGGCGTCGACGTCGGCCCCGGGACGCTGCGCGAGCTGCGCGCCCGCGTCGGCCTCGTCTTCCAGGACCCCGACGACCAGCTGTTCATGCCGACCGTGCGCGAGGACGTCGCGTTCGGCCCGCTCAACCAGGGGCTCGACGCCCGCGCGGCCGCCGCCCGGGTCGACGATGCGCTCGCCGCGGTGCGGATGGCGCACGCCGCCGACCGCGCGCCGCACCAGCTCTCGATGGGGGAGCGCCGCCGCGTGGCGATCGCCACCGTGCTCTCGATGCGGCCGCACCTGCTCGTGCTCGACGAGCCCTCCGCCAACCTCGACCCGCGCGCGCGGCGCGAGCTGCTCGACGTGCTCGCCGAGATCGACCGCACGCTGGTGATCGTGACGCACGACCTCGCCTTCGCGGGCCAGCTCTGCGAGCGCGCGGTGATCCTCGCGGCTGGGCGGATCGTCGCCGACGGGCCGTGCCACGACGTGCTCGGCGACGCCGCGCTGCTCGCGCGACACGATCTCGAGCTGCCCGCGGGGTGCGACCTCGACCGGCTCGAGCTGCGCGGGCGGCCGGCAGCCGCGCAGCGCTGACCGGGGGACCGCCGCCGATAGAATCGTCCCGGCGATGGGCAGGACCTGGGTTCTCGATCTGGATCCGAGCGGAACCGGTGCTGAGATGCGACCGCTCGACTCCGTGCTGCGCAAGCCGGAGCCCAAGCCCGACCTCGGGCTCGTGCCCCGGAAGCCGCAGGAACGCCCCGCGGACGCGCCCGCCCCGCGTGCGCCACGGCGGTTCAAGGTCGTCGACGTGATGACCGCGCAGATCAAGGCCGAGCATGCGAGCGCGCGCGCCACCGTGGATCTGCTCAACGACGTGCGGAGCATCGCCGACGTTCGGATCTACGTGTGGGAGCAGGAGGCCGAACGGTGGCGCCTGCTCACCCTCGCGGAGCAGCGGACGCTCTGGGGTCTGCGCGACCGCTCGCCGTCTGGCTGACGCGCCAGCTTGACACGTCTAAGACGACCGGTCATATTGGCCGTATGGCCCAGCGAAACCTCAAGGAGCAGCTCGTCGAAGGCGGCTCCCGCGTCCTCTTCGCCAACGGGTTCCATGCCACCAGCGTGAACCACATCGTCGCGGCGGCCGGCGTGCCCAAGGGCTCGTTCTACAACCACTTCGAGAGCAAGGAGGCGCTGGCGCTCGAGGTCACCCGCCGGTACAGCGCAAGCTACGCCGTCGACCGGCTCGCGCTCGGCGAGGGGCCGCCGCTGGAGCGGCTGCGGTCGCACTTCGAGGCGACGGTCGAGCGCACGGTCGCCCGCGGCGTCGAGCAAGGCTGCCTGCTGGGCAACTTCTCGACCGAGATGACCGGCCACAGTTCCGCAATCCGGGAGCTCGTCTCGGCAGCGTTCGACGAGTGGAGCGCGGCGATCGGGACCGTGCTCGAGCAGGCGCAGGGCGCCGGACAGCTGAGTCGGGCGACGGACGCGCGGGCGCTCGGCCGCTACCTCGTCGACGCCTACGAGGGCTCGGTCGCCCGTGCGAAGGTCAGCGGCGATCGCGCCCCGCTCGACGAGTTCATCGCGACCACGTTCGGCACCCTGCTCGTGGCCTGATCCCTGTTTTGCAACCGCTAAGACGACCGGTCAGCTTGGTATCCCGGAAAGGCACGTCATGACTCCCCCCACTGAGACCTACCGCGCCG
>DATHJG010001020.1:0-4511 GCA_035489875.1 Solirubrobacteraceae bacterium
ACCTGGCAGTCGATGCTCTAGTAGCCGAGCACGGCGTAGTTGAAGATGTACTTGGCGCCGTCGATCCGCGCCCCTTCGCCCACCTTGGGGCGGTTGCACGCCTGCACCTTGAACCAGCTCTCCAAGTTCGCCCCGTTGACGGTGTAGACCAGGTCGTCCGGCCACACGGACGTCGGCGAGATGACGACGAAGTCGCCGGCGATCTCGATCCCCGTGATCGGGACCCAGTCGGTGTCGCATTGGTTTACTTGCAGGGTCCCGACCGGCCACTCCAGCGTCCCGACCTGCCGCGCGACGTCGCGGATCGACAGGCCGCCGTCGACGATCTCCCCGCCGTCGATCGAGTTGTCGGCGATCTCCGACGCCGCGACGCCGTTGTTGCGGATCTCCGACTGCCCGATCGCGTTGTCGCTCACCTCGTCCGTCCCGACCGAGTTGGTCGCGAGGTCCGCGGCGGTCAGGCTGTTGTCGCCGACGGTGCCGGTGAGCACGCTGCCGGGCGCCAGCGCGCGGGTCGTGACCGAGTTCTGGCCGAGCATGGGGGCGGTGATCGAGTCGTCCGCGGTCGACAGGAGCGTGCGCACGGCGCTGCTCTCGAGGTCGCGCACCTTGATCGAGCGGTCCTTGATCTGCTTGGACGTCAGGGTGCCTCGCTTGATGGCCGAGCCGTTGATGACCCGCGCGGCCTGCGCGGGACCGCCCAACGCGACGAACAACGCGAGCAGCGCGACGAGCATGGGCGCCGAGGGACGCCGCAGGCGGGGACGGATCGAGCCCATTCACAAGCAACGATATGTGCCGCTACTTCGTTCATGGGGCCGACTCAGCGGATGGACGAGCTAGCCGAACAGCCAGGCTTTGCGGCCGCTCAGGCCTCGACCGGGGCGGCGTCGCGCGCCACCATCGCGGCGTACCTGCCGCCGGCGGCGAGCAGCTCCTCGTGGGTTCCGCGCTCCACGATGCGCCCGGCGTCGAGCACCACGATCTGGTTGGCCTCGCGCACGGTCGAGAGCCGGTGGGCGATGACGATCGTGGTCCGGCCCTGGGCGAGCCGGTCGAGCGCCTCCTCGACCGCGCGCTCGGTCTGCACGTCGAGCGCGCTCGTCGCCTCGTCGAGCACGAGCACCGGCGGGTTGCGCAGGATCGTGCGGGCGATCGCGATCCGCTGCTTCTCCCCGCCCGAGAAGCGGAAGCCGCGCTCGCCGACGACCGTGTCGTAGCCCTCGGGCAGCGCCGCGACGACGTCGTGGACCTGCGCGGCGCGCGCGGCCTCCTCGATCTCCTCGTCGGTCGCATCCGGCCGCGCGAAGCGCAGGTTCTCGCGCACCGACGCATGGAAGAGGTAGGTCTCCTGCGACACCGCGCCGACCGTGTCGGCGAGCGAGTCGAAGCTCAGCTCGCCCACGTCGACGCCGTCGATCCGGACCGCCCCGCGCTCGGCGTCGTACAGCCGCGCGATCAGGTAGGCGAGCGTCGTCTTGCCGGAGCCGGTCTCGCCGACGATCGCCGTGCGCGTGCCGGCTGGGACGTCGACGTCGACACCGGCCAGCGTCCAGGTGTCGCCGCCGTAGCGAAACCACACGTCCTCCAGTTGCACGTCGCCGCGCGGCGCGGCGAGCTCCCGCTCGCCCGGGTGGATGTCGACCGGCATGTCGAGGTACTCGAACACGCGCTCGAACAGCGCGGAGGAGCTCTGGATGTCCACGCCGACGCCGAGCAGCGACTGGATCGGGAAGAAGATGCGCGTCTGCAGCGTCGTGAAGGCGACGACCGTGCCGATCGAGATCGCGCCGCCGTCGAGGCCCGCGAACAGGTAGACGAGCGCCGGCATCACGGCGAACGTCGTCTGGATCGTCGCCATCATCCAGCGCCCCGCCATGCGCGAGCGGACCTCCAGGTCGGCGAGGCTCTCCGACTCGCGCGCGAAGCGGTCGGCCAGCTCGGCGCCGCGGCCCATCGACTTCCCGAGCAGGATGCCCGACACGCTGAGCGACTCCTGCACGGGCGAGGAGATGTCCGCCATCACGCCCTGCTTGGTGGCGGTGATCTGCTTGCGCTGGTTGCCGACGCGGCGGGCGATCAGCACGAACACCGGCGTCAGCGCGAGCGAGAACACGGCGAGCCGCCAGTCGAGCAGGAACATCGCGACGACGGTCGCGACCACCGTCGTGACGTTGGACACGATCGACGTGGCGGTCGTCGTGACGACCGTCTGCACGCCGCCGATGTCGTTCGCGATGCGCGACTGGATCTCGCCGGTGCGCGTGCGCGTGAAGAAGGCGAGCGAGAGCCGCTGCAGGTGGCGGTAGACCTGCGCGCGCAGGTCGTGCATCACGCGCTGGCCGACGACGTTGGAGAGCCACGTCTGCGCGACGCCGAGCACGCCGGTGGCGATCGCGATCCCGATCATGCCGGCGACGAGCGCGATCAGCAGCGTGTCGTCGTTCTCGGGGATCGCGACGTCGAGCACGTCGCGCAGCAGGAACGGCGAGACGACGCCGAGCCCGGCGGAGACGACGATCAGGAAGAGGACCGTCGACAGCCGGGCCCGGTACGGGCGGAAGAGTCGCGTGACACGTCGCCACGACACCCGAGCTTGCGAGGGTGCGAGTGGCGAAACCTCTTTCAAGCCGTTACTCCGGCGCTGCGGTCCAGGGTGTCCTGCGCCTTCTCGTACGCGTCGCGCATGCGCTTGATGATCGTCCGCTCGTCAACCAGCCCGGCGAGCGGCAGTGCGCCGAGCACGAACGGGCCGAAGCGGAACTCGACGGTCCCGTAGGGACCGCGGCGCAGGGTGACCCCCTCCCAGGAGGTCACCTCGCGCTTGATGGTCTCGGCGAAGCTGCTCATCACAGCACCTTCGCCGGCGCGGGCTCGAGCGCCTGCTCGAGCACCTCCCCGATGTCCATCACCGGGTGGAACGCCATCGCCTCGCGCACGTCGGCCGGGACGTCGTCCAGGTCGCCGCGGTTGCGCTCGGGGATGATCACCTCGGTCAGGCCGGCGGCGTGCGCGGCCAGCACCTTCTGCTTCAGCCCGCCGATCGGGAGCACGCGGCCCTGCAGCGTGACCTCGCCGGTCATGCCGACCGTGTGCTTGATCGGGCGGCCGGAGAGCAGCGACGCCAGCGCCGTCGTCATCGTGATGCCGGCGCTCGGGCCGTCCTTCGGGATCGCGCCCGCCGGCACGTGGACGTGGAACTCGCGGTTCTCGAACGCGTCCTCGTCGATGCCCAGCTCGGCTGCGTGGCCGCGCACGTAGGAGAGCGCGATCCGCGCCGACTCCTTCATCACGTCGCCAAGCTGGCCGGTGAGCACCAGGCCGTCCTTGCCCTTCATCGAGGTCGCCTCGATGAACAGCACGTCGCCGCCCGCGCCGGTGACGCTCAGCCCGGTGGCCACGCCCGGCACCGCGGTCCGCAGCGCCGCCTCGTGGAACACCTTCTGGCGTCCGAGCGCGTCGCGCACGGCCTCCAGGTCGACCACCACGGGGGCCTCGATCTTGCCGGAAGCGATCTTGGTCGCGGTCTTGCGCAGCACCGTGCCGAGCTCGCGCTCGAGCTGGCGGACGCCGGCCTCGCGCGTGTACTCGCTCACGACCGTGGTGAGCAGCTCGTCTCCGATCGAGACCTCGTCCTCGCGCAGTCCGTTGCGCTCGCGCTGGCGCGGCCACAGGTAGTCGCGCGCGATCGCGGTCTTCTCGGCCACCGTGTAGCCGTCGAAGCGGATGACCTCCATGCGGTCCAGCAGCGGACCGGGGATCGTCTCCGCCACGTTGGCGGTCGCGATGAAGAGGACCTGGGAGAGGTCCAGCTCCACGTCGAGGTAGTGGTCGCGGAAGCCGTGGTTCTGGGCGGGGTCGAGCACCTCGAGCAGGGCCGCGCTCGGGTCGCCGCGCCAGTCGGCGCCGACCTTGTCGACCTCGTCGAGCATGATCACCGGGTTCATCGTGCCGGCGTCGCGCAGCGCGCGCACCAGGCGGCCCGGGAGCGCGCCGATGTACGTGCGCCGGTGCCCGCGGATCTCGGCCTCGTCGCGCACGCCGCCGAGCGACATGCGGACGAACTCGCGGCCGGTGGCGCGGGCGATCGACTCGCCGATCGACGTCTTGCCGGTGCCGGGCGGGCCGATCAGGGTCAGGATGGCGCCGGACCGGCGGTCCTCCTGGATGCCCCTTTCGACGCGCAGCTTCTTCACCGCGAGGTACTCGACGATGCGGTCCTTGACGTCCTCGAGGCCGGCGTGGTCGGTGTCGAGCACCTCACGCGCGTGCACGGGATCGAGCTGCTCGTCCGAGCGCTCCTTCCACGGCACGGCGATCAGCCAGTCCAGGTAGGACCGGATCATCGAGGCCTCGCCGGACTGCTCGCCCATCCGCTCGAGCCGGCCGAGCTCCTTGGTGGCCTGCTCGCCGACGGCCTCGGGCATCTCGGCCTCGGCGATCTTGCGCTCGTACTCCTCGATCAGGTTGACCTCGTCCTCGCCCAGCTCCTTGCGGATGGACTCCATCTG
>DATHJG010001021.1:0-5542 GCA_035489875.1 Solirubrobacteraceae bacterium
GGCGCGCCGTGTCCACGAGGACGCCCGCCGCCGGCGGCGCGGTCTGCGGCCGCCAGACCAGGGTGAGCTCGACGGGCGGGAGATCGTCGGCGATCGGGACGCACGCCACGCGGCTGGGCAGCTGCTCGCCGATCGAGCGCGGAAGCAGCATGAACCCGCCGCCGTGCAGGTTGAGGTTGCGCAGGCCCGGAATCGGGTTCTCCCATACCTCGAAGGTCTCTCCCGTGCTGTGCAGCGCGGCGAGGAGCGCGTCGTGGTAGTCGGGAGCTAGCCGGCGGTCGAAGAGCTGGAACGTCTCGCCGCGCAGGTCGCGCAGGGCCACGGTCGCGCGCCGCGCGAGCGGGTGCTCGTCGCCGACGACGACGGCGAAGCGCTCGCGGCGGAGCGTCTGGGTCGCGAACCGCGGCGGCACCGGCAGGTGGCGGCCCAGCCCGACGTCGAGCGCGCCGTCGCGCAGCGCGGCGTCGAGCTCGGCGTCCCACGCCTCGCGGGTCTCGAGCTCGATCCTCGGATGCTCGTCGCGCATCGCCGCGACGAGCCTCGGCATCTCCTCCCACGCGGTCGTCGGCCCGTACCCCACGCGGACGACCCCGACCTCCGCGCGGGCGGCCTGGCGCGTGCGCGCGACGGCTCGCTCGGCCTCGGCGAGGACCTCGCGCGCGGAGGCCACGAACACCCGCCCGGGCTCGGTGAGCCGCGTCGGACGCCGGTGGAACAGGTCGACGCCGAGCTGGCGCTCGACCTGGCGGATCTGCCGGCTGAGCGGCGGCTGGGCCATGTGCAGCCGCTCGGCGGCGCGCTGGAAGCTGCCCTCCTCGGCGACCGCGATCACGTAGCGCATGAGCCGCAGCTCGACCGACATACCCTCAGGGTATCCGAGCGGATCCAATGGATCTTTGCTTCCCGTGACCGCTGCTTGCAAGGTGTCGAAGGGCGTACTGACGCCGAACGAGGAGCAGTCCATGCACGAGGAAAGCCGCCCGCACGACTGGACCACGAGCCGCCGCCAACTGCTCAAGGCCGGGCTCGGCGCCGCCGCCGCGAGCGTCCCGGCCGCCGGCGCGCTCGCCGGCTCTGCGGCAGCGCGCGGGCGCCGTCCCGAGGCGGACGCGCTCATCACGCGGCCGCTCCCCGGCGGCGACCGGCGCGTCCCGGTGGTCGGGCTCGGCACGTTCATGACGTTCGACACGCTCCCGGGCCAGCCCCGCGAGCACATCGGCGAGATCGTCCGCCGCCACTGGGAGGCCGGCGGGCGCGTGTTCGACGTCTCCCCGCTCTACGGCGCGTCCGAGGCCAACCTGGGGAAGTTCGCCAGGTCCCTCGGCATCAGCGACCGGATGTTCCTGATGAACAAGGTGTGGTCGACGGGCGAGTACCTGTGGGACGACAGCCACTGCGAGCGCAGCCTGGAGCAGTCGCTCGACCGCCTGCACCGCAACCGGCCGATCGACGTCATGCAGTGCCACAACCTCGTGAACGTCGACGTGAACGTCCCGATCCTGCAGGCGTGGAAGAAGGAGGGACGGGTCCGCTCCATCGCGATCACGCACCACGACCCCGCCTACTTCGACGTGATCGCCGACTGGGTGGAGCGGGGCGTGCTCGACTTCGTCCAGATCCACTACTCGATCCACACGCGGGACGTCGAGGAGCGGATCCTGCCGGCCGCCGCCGAGCGCGGCGTCGGCGTGCTCGTGCACATGGCGCTCGAGAAGGCGCGGCTGCACGCGATCGTCCAGGGCCGCCCGCTGCCCGACTTCGCCGTGACGTTCGGCATGAAGTCGTGGGCCGAGTTCTTCCTCAAGTGGGTGATCGCGCACCCGGCCGTCACGTGCGTCCTGCCGGCCACGTCGAACCCCGACCACCTGACCGAGAACGTCGCGGCGATGCGCGGACCGCTCCCGGATCAGGCCATGCGCGACGAGATGCGCGCCCACATGGAGACCGTCGAGGGCTTCGACCGGATCGCGCAGACGCCGTGGTACCCGGGCAAGGACTACCGCGGGCTCGTCTCCCGCGCCCAAGCCGAGGTGCTCGCGCGCGGCCGATAGGCAGGGGCCGGCCGGACGGCCGGCCCCTGACGCGGAGGGGCGGCGGCTACTCGCCGTCGCCCACGTAGCCGGCCTGGTACTCGAAGATCCGGAGCCCGCGATCGCGGTCCGATCCGAGGATGTACTTCTTGCCGCCCAGCTTGTGGACCTCGACGCCCCAGTAGTTGGAGCCGCCCTTCTCCACGAACGCGCCGACCTCCTCGAGCCCGTCCTTCGTGTACTTCAGGACGCGCATGCCGAGCGCGTAGTGCGAGATGTAGACGAGGTTCGCGTCCGGATCGGTCGCCACCTCGTGCACGCTGAGGTCGCCGTAGCCCGACGCGAGCGCCGCATCCTGGTTCTCGGGCGGCGCGTAGAAGTCGACCTCCTCGAGCTTCTTCGCGGCGTTCGGCGTCGCCTTGTACATGTGCGTGTAGCCCCAGCCGTCGAACACCGACGAGATGCTCACCGGTTGACCGGGGCCGGGCGCGGGTGCCAGCGTGCCGGTGGCCGCCGCCGTGTTGTCGCACGTGTACCCGTCGAGCGACTGCCCGAGGATCCGGAAGCCGTCGCTGCGGGACACGAAGATCGCCGGGATGTCGGTCACGGCCAGCATGTTGACCCGCGTCTCGCACCCGTCGGCGCCCGTGCGGTTGAACACGATGACCGACGTGTAGCCGGCGGCCTTCGCGATGTCGACCTTGACCTGGAAGTCGCACACGCCCCGCTCGATGACCGCGATCTTCGCCTCGCCCGCGGCGGGGACGGCCGAGCAGGCCAGGCCGAGGAAGTGCGTCTGCCCGATCACGGACGTATGGTCGTCGATCGGCTTGGCGTCGCCCGCCTGGACTGCGGTGAAGTCCGTGCCGGCGTGCGGGCCGCCCGTCACCCCGACGTGGACGCGCAACGGGTTGAAGTCCTCGTCGGTGGCGAAGAAGAACTGGTTGTCACGCGTGAACTCCGCCTGGTGGGCGTTGCCTTCCGGCGTGGACTGGATCGCGTTCGCCGGATCCTCGGCGGCGAAGTCCGTGTCGGCGAGGATAATCGGCTTGGCGACCGTCGGATCGGTCACGTCGAGCTGCACGTAGCCGCCGTCCCAGTAGGACATGAGCATGACGTCCCTGCGGCCGATCTTCTTCACGACCATGTCGTGGCTGAAGACGGCATCGCCCTGCGGGCGGGTGGGTCCGGTCTGCGCCGTCTCTTCGAGGTTCCACTCGGCGACCTTGACCGGTTTGCTCGGGTTGGTGATGTCGAGGATGTCGATGTCGGGCTCCTCCAGGTCGTCGACCAGCACGACGTACCAGCGGCCGTTGTCCTGCCTCTGCCATGCGAAGGCCGAGTGGGTCTGGTTGGCCTTCGTCTGCGGCACCCCGCCGGACTGCGCGCCCGACTTCTTCGTGAAGTCGCCCGCGCCCTCGACGAGCTTCTTCGGCTGATCCGGGTTGCTGACGTCGACCAGGCTGATCCCGCCGACACCGTTGGTGCTCTGCGGGCACCATTCGTTCTGGTAGACGAGGAGATCGCCCTTGAACGACGGCGTGTTCATGGACACGACCTGGGAGCCCTCGCCGGAGTACGTGTCGACGTGGCTGGGGATGAAGCCGCGGTTGCGCGGGTTCGCCGGATCGGAGATGTCGACGATCTGCACGCCGCCGCGGCCGCAATTGGGCTCGTAGAACATCGTGAGATAGGCGAAGTTGCCCTTCGCGGACACGTCGGCGACGCGGCCGAGCTGTCCGAACTCCGGCGCGCTCGTGGTCTTGCCGACCAGCTTGAGGCCGAGCTCCTTCGGGCCGCTCGGAAGCTCGAGCCGGCCCGGTACCGAGCCCGCGGCGCCGTGTCCGTAGGTCTGATGCTCCTCGGCGCCCGAGTTCAGGAACCCGTCGTCGACGAACAGGTCGCCCGGGTGCGCGCCGGCGGTGCCGGCGGCGATTGCGAATGCGCCTGTCGCGGCGGCAGCCGCACGGATGGCGAAGCGACGCTTCACGGTTCCCCCTTCTCGTTTACGCGCCGTCCCCTCGGCGGCGCTGCCAGCCTTCCCACTTCCTACTACATCGTGACGTAGGTCACGTGGCGCAACCATAGACGCTACGCCGGAAAGTGTGCAACCCTCCCCCGCCATGGCCGGGCCTGCGAGACGCCGCATCCTCGCGCTCGCGCTGCTCGCGGCCGCGGGGCTCGGCGCGTGCGGCGGTGACGACCCCGGGACCGGCGGTCAGGCGGGCGGCGAAGCGCTCGCGGTTCCGTGGCTGGATCCCGACGGCGAGTTCCCGGTGGTCGGCTCGCTCGCCGTCAACCCCGCCGACGACACGCTCTGGATGGCGACGAACACCGGGCTGTTCCGCTTGCCGCCGGGCGCACGCCGCCCGGAGCGGGTCACCGGCACGCTCACCACGCCCGATGGCGCCGGCCGGATCTCGGCGCAGCTCGTCGTGGAGTTCACCGGACCCGACGAGCTGCTCGGCTCGGGCCACCCGGCCGCGGACGAGACCGGCCTTCCCCCGGCGCTGGGCCTCATCCGCTCGAGCGACGCGGCGAAGTCGTGGACCTCCGTGTCGGAGCTCGGCACCGCCGACTTCCACGTCATCGAGCGACCGGGCGAGCAGGTGGTGGGCGCACTGTCGGGTCAGTCACAGGTCCGGGTGAGCGAGGACGAGGGCCGCACCTGGACGACGCGCGCGGCCCCGGGTGCGCTGATCGACCTGGCGGTCGATCCGAAGGCCCCCGAGCGGTGGGTCGCGACGACCGCCGACGGCGTGTTCGTGAGCGGCGACGGCGGAGGCACGTGGCGACCCGTCGACCCGACCCCCAACTCGTATCTCACGTGGCCGGCCCCCGACGCCCTCTACCGGCTCGATCCGGGCGGGCCGCTCAAGCGCAGCCGCGACGGCGGCAGGCGCTGGGAGGACGTCGGCGACACCGGCGGCGAGCCCCAGGGGCTCACCGCCCCCGATCCGAGCACCCTCTACGCCACGCTGATCGACGGCACCGTGACGCGCTCCGCCGACGGCGGGCGGAGCTGGACCACCGAGGTGGCGCCGCCCGGATGACCCGGCGCGCGCGACTGCGCGAGGCCGACGGTTGACCCGATCCGCGACCGGCATCACGCTGTCGAGCGGGCGCGACGTGCGCGCCGGCGCGTACGTCGCGCTCGACTTCCGCGCGGTGAACACCGACGTGGAGGTGGTCGAGCGGCGCTTCGTCTACGACCCGCTGTCGGGTCCCAGCCGACGACGCCGCCTACAAGCGGCGTCGTCACCCTCCGATCACGACGGTCGGCTCTTTTGGACGGCCGCGCGGATGCAGCCGGTCGGCTGCGAAGAGGCGGTGGAGAAGCTGAATCGCGACCGAGCCCTCGCCAACTGCAGACGCCACGCGCTTCACCGAGCCGTGTCGAGCGTCGCCGGCCGCGAACACCCCCGGCATGCTCGTCTCGAGCGGAAACGGACGGCGATCGAGCGGCCACGCGTGGTCGTCGCGAAGATCCGTCCCCGTGAGGACGAAACCCC
>DATHJG010001022.1:0-2324 GCA_035489875.1 Solirubrobacteraceae bacterium
GATCCCGCCGAGTCCGGCGTGCCGTCGACGAAGGGGACGCTGACGTGACGGTTGCGCTCGTCGACTACGGGATGGGCAACCGGCGCAGCGTCGAGAAGGCGCTCGAGCACGTCGGGGCGGCCGTGGCGCGGACGGCCGACCGCGGCGCGATCGCCGCGGCTGACGCGATCGTGGTGCCCGGCGTGGGCGCGTTCCCGGAGGCGATGCGCCGGCTGCGCGCGCTCGGGCTCGACGCGGTGATCCGCGAGCGCGCGGAGGCCGGCGTGCCGGTGCTCGGCATCTGCCTCGGCATGCAGCTCCTGTTCGACTCCTCGGTCGAGCACGAGGGCGCGGCGGGGCTCGGGCTCCTGCCGGGGACCGTGACGCGGCTGGAGGCGCCGGGCCTCAAGATCCCGCACATCGGGTGGAACACGGTGTCGTTCGGGCGCGCGTCGAGGCTGACGGAGGGCCTGGGCGACGCCGCGGCCTTCTACCACGTGCACACGTTCGCGTGCCGGCCGGCGGCCGAGTCCGACGTCGTCGGGCGGGGCGAGTACGGCGAGCGGTTCGTCTCGATCGTCGAGCGCGGCAACGTCATGGGCGTCCAGTTCCACCCGGAGAAGTCCTCGCTCGACGGGCTCGCGCTGCTGCGCAACTTCGTCGGGGTTCGAGTCCACGCATGATCCTCTATCCGGCGATCGACATCCGCGGCGGCAAGGCGGTGCGGCTGACGCACGGGCGCTTCGACGCCGAGACCGTCTACCACGACGATCCGCTCGACGCGGCGCAGTCGTGGGTCGAGGCGGGCGCGCGGTTCCTGCACGTCGTCGACCTCGACGGCGCCAAGGCGGGCGAGCCGGCGTCGATCGAGCACCTGCGCCGGATCGTCGCGGGCACGGGCGTGCCGGTGCAGTACGGCGGCGGGCTGCGGACGGTCGACGCGGTGCGCGACGCGCTGCGCGCCGGGGCGGAGCGCGTGATCGTCGGCACGGCGGCGCTGCGCGACGTGGACTTCCTGGACGAGATCGTTGCCGCCTACGGCCCGCGCGTGGTCGTCTCGGTGGACGTGCGCGGGGGGAAGATCGCGACCGCCGGCTGGACGGAGGTCACCGACATGCCGGCCGCCGACGCGTTCGGCCGGCTCGGCGCGCGCGGCGTCGCGTCGTTCGTCTACACCGACGCGGATCGCGACGGGGCGCTCGAAGGTCCGTCGCTCGACGACGTCGCGGCGATCGCCGCGGCGGTGCGCGGGCGCTTCCTCTACGCGGGCGGGATCGGCGACCTGTCGCACCTGCGGGCGCTGCGCGAGCTGCGCCAGGTCAACCTCGCGGGGGTGATCTGCGGGAAGGCGCTCTACGAGCGCCGGTTCACGATCGCGGAGGCGCAGGCGGCGCTGGACGGGAAGGCCTGAGCGGGCTCAGGCCGCGTGGCCGCCGTGGTGGCGGTAGCGGTCGAAGGACCAGACCGCCAGGAAGCCGGCGAGGAACGCGGCCGCGATCATGAGCAGGACCGGCGAGCCGCCGTCCCCGCCGGGTGCGACCGCGGTCTCGAGCTCGTCCGGGGGCTTCTGCGTGCGGAACTCGTCCTTCACGCCCGAGCTCTCCGACCGGGCGGTGCCATCGCTGCTCGGGCTCGTGTCCGCGGCGAGCGTCGGGGGCGCGCCGGTCCCGCCGGCGGCGAGCGGCGCCGACGTGCCGCAGCGGCCGGCGCCGGCCGCCCCGTGGAGCGCGCGCAGGCCGCGGCGCTCGACGCGGCCGACCCGCCGGACGGTGGTGTCGAGGCGCTGCGCGACGGCACGCCGCGTCTGCGGATCGCCCGGACCGACGCCTGCGCGGAGGACGAGCACGCGTCGCTGCATGGTGCCCAGCGTGTCGAGGCAGCCGCTCAGCCGCTCCACGGTGCGGCGGAGCCGCCGGTCGCGCCGCACGCGACGCTCGGCCGGATCGGGCGGCCGGCCATTGGAGCGGGCGCGGGGGCGCCGGGCGGCAGGGCTGCCGGTGCTCCCCGACCCTCCTGCGGCCGCCGTGTCACGGCCCGCGCCGGCGCTCCCGCCGCCGGTGTCCGCGCTGCCTCCGTCGGCCGGGTCGGTCGCTCCGCCCGAGGACGGCGATCCGGATCCTCCGCCGCCGACGCTCGGCGTCGGCACGATGCGAGGCACAGCCGGTGCGCTCGGCAGGTCCGGGGCCGGCGCTGGGACCTCGGGCACGTCAGGTACCGGCACCGGGAGCGGGGGCAGGACGGGAAGCGATGGCGGGTCGGGCAGCGGCAGCGGCTGGGGCAGCGGCGGCGGCGTGACGGTGGGGACCGGTGGCAGGGGCGGCAACTGCGCGACGGCGCTCGGGTTC
>DATHJG010001023.1:0-5329 GCA_035489875.1 Solirubrobacteraceae bacterium
CGGAGCTGTGGGCGCGGCGCCATCGGGCGATGACGCTGATCCTGTGGCTCCACCTCCCCGGACTGTTCGTCTTCGCGCTCGCCACGGGCAAGTCGCTGGAGCACAGCCTGTTCGAGGTCACGCCGGTGGCGGCGTTCGCGATCGCCGCGAGCCAGGCGCAGTTCGGCCGCCGCGGCCGCTCGGCGATGGTCTGCCTCGGGCTGCTCACCTCCTCGGCCATCCTCGTGCACCTCTGGGACGGGCGGATCGAGGCGCACTTCCACTTCTTCGTGATGGTGACGCTGCTCGCGACCTACGAGGAGTGGTTCCCCTACCTGCTCGCGTTCGTCTACGTGCTCGTGCACCACGGTGCGATGGGCCTGCTCGACGCCACGGCGGTCTATGACCACGGCGCCGCGCAGGCTCACCCGTGGCGCTGGGCGGCCATCCACGCGCTGTTCATCAGTGCGCTCGGGGTGGTCAACATCGTGTCGTGGCGGATGAACGAGGACGCGCGCGATGCGATGCGCGACAGCGACGTGCGCTTCCGCTCTGCGTTCGAGGACGCGCCGATCGGGATGGCGATCGTGGCGCTCGACGGCACCATCCAGCGCGTCAACACTCCGTTGTGCGCGGCGACCGGACGCGGCGAGGACGAGCTCATCGGAATGGCGCTCGACGAGCTCACGGTGGAGGAGGACCGCGACGGCGCTCCCTGGCCCGCCGAGTCCGGCGTCGAGGTCGAGCGGCGCTTCATGCGCGCCGACGGGAGCTTCGGCTGGGGCCTGTGGCAGCACTCGCTGGTGCACGACGCGGGCGACGCGCCCGCCTACTGGGTCTCCCACGTGCTCGACATCTCCGCGCGCAAGGGCGTGGAGCGCCAGCTCGACTACCAGGCCCATCACGATCCGCTCACCGGACTGCCGAACCGGACGCAGTTCCTGCAGCGCCTGCACGAGCTGATCGCGGCGGGTGGCGACGAGGTCGCGGTGTTGTTCGTCGACCTCGACAACTTCAAGCTGATCAACGACTCGCTCGGCCATGGAGCCGGCGACCATCTGCTGCAGGTCGTCGCGGAGCGCATGCGCCGCGTGCTGCGGCCCGGCGACGTGATCGCCCGCTTCGGGGGCGACGAGTTCGCGGTCACGATCGCCGTCGGCGGCGAGGTGGCCGCGCGGCGCGTCGCGGATCGCCTCGCGAGCGCGCTGCGAGCGCCTGTCGAGCTCGAAGGCCGTCAGCGCTTCGTCACGGCCAGCTTCGGCGTGCGCAGCGCCAGGACGGACGTCGCGGACTCCGAGGCCCTGCTGCGCGACGCCGATGCGGCGATGTATCGCGCCAAGGAGCTGGGCAAGGCGCGCTGCGAGATCTTCGACGAGTCGATGCGCGAACGTGCCGTCGAGCGGCTCGACCTCGAGGGCGGGCTCCGGCACGCACTCGAGCGCGGCGAGCTGCGCATCGTGTACCAGCCGCAGGTCGAGCTGGCCAGCGGCCGCATTATCGGCGCCGAGGCGCTGATCCGGTGGGAGCACCCGCAACGCGGGCTCATCGGCCCCTCGGCCTTCATCCCGATCGCAGAGCAGACCGGACTGATCGTTCCGATCGGGGCCTACGTCGTCCTCGAGGCATGTCAGCAGGCCGCGAAGTGGGCGCGCGAGCGCGGCCGCGAGCTCAGCATCTGCGTGAACGTGTCGCCCCGCCAGCTCGCCGACGATTCGTTCGCCGGCGTGGTGGAGGAGGCGCTCGCCGTCTCCGGGCTGGCGCCCGCGCTGCTGTGCCTCGAGATCACGGAGAGCGCAGTGATGGCCGACCCTGGTGCGGCGACCGCGGTGCTGGAGCGATTGAAGGCGATCGGCGTGCGGCTCGCGATCGACGACTTCGGCATCGGCTACTCGTCGCTGTCCCAGCTCAAGGCGCTGCTGCCGGTCGACACGATCAAGATCGACAAGTCGTTCGTGGACGGCGTCACCGGCGACGGCGAGGACCACGCGATCGTGGACGCGGTGCTGCGGCTCGCGAAGGGACTCGGGCTCGCGGCGATCGCGGAGGGCGTCGAGACCGCCGAGCAGGTCGAGGCGCTGCTCGCGATGGGCTGCGGCCTCTCGCAAGGCTTCCACTTCGCCCGGCCGCAGTCGGCGGCCGACCTCGAGCAGCTGCTCGAGATCGACGCGCTGGGAGAGTTCGCGGCCTGAGAAGCGGGTTCAGATCTCAGCCGGCGCCGAGGTTGCCCGCGACGAAGGGGTGCCATTCGCGCACCGATCGCGTCCCGAAGACATCTTCCGGCCGCGAGGACCTGGCCCCGCCTGCCGAGTTCCTCGAGATAGGCGCGATGGCGTGGTCGAACCGCCAGCCGTCGCCGGCTGTCCTCGGGGAATCGGTATTCGAGCGCGAACAGCGTCATCTCAGTTCAGTCCTTCCTCAAGTCGACGCCGCTTTCGAGGCGTGCGAGCTTTGTCTCGATCGCCTGCAGGCCTCGTTGAGTTGCTCGATCTCGGGGGACACCGGCGACGAGCACCTCGTGACTCATAGCTGACACGCTACGGCTTAGCGCCCGACGGCTACGGCCGCCGCGCTCGGACTACGCGCGCACGAGCTTCTTGTACGTGATCCGATGCGGGCGGTCGGCCTCGGCGCCGAGGCGCTCGTGGCGGTGCTCTTCGTAGGCCTCGAAGTTGCCCTCGAACCAGACGACCTGCGAGTCGCCCTCGAACGCCAGGACGTGCGTCGCCACGCGGTCCAGGAACCAGCGATCGTGGGAGATGACGACGGCGCAGCCCGGGAACGCGAGCAGTGCCTCCTCGAGCGCGCGCAGCGTGTCGACGTCGAGGTCGTTCGTCGGCTCGTCGAGCAGGAGCACGTTGCCGCCGCGGCGCAGCAGCTTGGCCAGGTGCACGCGGTTGCGTTCGCCGCCTGAGAGCACGCCGACCTTGCGCTGCTGGTCGGAGCCCTTGAAGTTGAAGCCGGCGACGTAGGCGCGGGAGGCGATCTCGCGCTCGCCGACCTTGATGTTGTCGTAGCCGTCGGAGATCTCCTCCCAGACGGTCTTGTCGGGGTCGAGCGCGTCGCGCGACTGGTCGACGTAGGCGAGGTCGACGGTGTCGCCGAGCGCGATCGCGCCGGCGTCGGGCTGCTCGTCGCCGATGATCATCCGGAACAGCGTCGTCTTGCCCGCCCCGTTGGCGCCGATGATCCCGACGATGCCCGCGGGCGGGAGCGAGAACGAGAGGTCCTCGATCAGCAGGCGGTCGCCGAAGCCCTTGCGCAGGCCGTCGGCCTCGATCACCTTGTCGCCCAGGCGCGGCCCGGCCGGGATGTGGATCTGGACGGAGTCGAGCTTGACGTTGCGCTCCTCCGCCAGCAGCCGCTCGTAGTTGTTCAGGCGCGCTTTGGCCTTCTTGCGCCGCCCCTTCGGGTTCTCGCGCACCCACTCGAGCTCCTGCGCGATCGTCCGCTGGCGCGCGGTCTCCTGGCGGTCCTCCTGCGCGAGCCGCTGCTGCTTCTGCTCCAGCCAGCTCGAGTAGTTGCCCTTGAACGGGAGACCCTGGCCGCGGTCGAGCTCGAGGATCCAGCCCGCGACGTTGTCGAGGAAGTAGCGATCGTGGGTGACCGCGACGATCGTGCCCTTGTAGTCCTCGAGGTGCTGCTCGAGCCAGGCGACCGACTCGGCGTCGAGGTGGTTCGTCGGCTCGTCGAGCAGCAGCAGGTCCGGGGCGGAGAGGAGCAGCCGGCAGAGCGCGACGCGGCGACGCTCGCCGCCGGAGAGGGTCGTGACGTCGGCGTCGGGCGGCGGGAGCCGGAGCGCGTCCATCGCCTGGTCGAGCTGCGTGTCGAGGTTCCAGGCGTCGGCGGCGTCGATCTGGTCCTGCAGGCGGGCGAACTCGTCGGCGGTCTCGTCGGAGTAGTTGGACGCGAGCTCGTTGAAGCGGTCGAGCAGCGCGCGCACCTCGGCGACGCCGTCCTCGACGTTGCCGCGCACGTCCTTGCTCTCGTCGAGGTGGGGCTCCTGCTCGAGCAGGCCGACGGTCGCGCCGGGCGCGAGCTGCGCCTCGCCGCGGTACTCGGTGTCCTGCCCCGCCATGATCCGGAGCAGCGTGGACTTGCCCGAGCCGTTGAGGCCGAGGACGCCGATCTTGGCGCCGGGGAAGAACGAGAGCGAGATGTCCTTCAGCACCTGCTTGTCGGGCGGGTGCGTCCGGCTCAACTTGTACATCGAATAGATGTATTGGCTCGACATGTGGTCTAGAGGGTAGACGGCGAAACTGTCCGCCCGTCCATGTGCCGATGGGCGCGACTTGCCGATGATCTCGGACATGCGGCCCCTGATCGGCGTCTTCACCTCCGAGCGGCATGCGGGCAAGCTGCCCACGCTTCAGCGCTGCGACGAGGCCGCGCCGGCGACGGAGCTGCGGCTCGGCACGCCGTACCTGCGCGCGATCGAGGCGGGCGGCGGGCTGCCGGTCGTGCTCGCGCCCGACGACCCGGCGCTCGCGGGCGCGCTGCTCGAGCGCCTCGACGGGCTCTGCCTCGCCGGCGGCCCGGACCTCGACCCGCTCGCCTACGGCGTCGCCGAGCGCCACGAGCGGCTCGGCCCGACCGACGTCGCCGTCGACGCCGTCGAGCTGGCGCTGGCGAGCGCGGCGGACGAGCGCGGGATGCCGGTGCTCGGCATCTGCCGCGGCGCCCAGGCGCTGTGCGTCGCGCGCGGCGGGACGCTACGCCAGCACGTGGAGGGCCACCGGCAGGCGGATCCGGCGACCGAGCCCGCGCACGCCGTGACGGTGGTCGTGGGCTCGTTGCTCGCCGGGCTGTGCGGCGACGAGATGCTCGACGTCAACTCGTTCCACCATCAGGCGACCGACCGCCTCGGGGCCGGCCTGCGCGTCGTGGCGACCGCCGCGGACGGCACGATCGAGGCGATCGAGGACCCCGCGCGTCCGTTCTGGCTCGGCGTGCAGTGGCACGCGGAGGCGATGGTGGAGCGGCCGGAGCAGCTCGCGCTGTTCAGCGGCCTCGTGGCCGCGGCGGCCGCGCCGCGCCTCGCGCTGGCTGCCTAGCACCACCGGACCGGCCCGGAGGCTGGAAAGCGCTGATCTGCCTTCCGGATCTTCACTGCTGCGGGCTTGAGGCCGATAACGCCGGTACATGCGCGCGCCACGTGGGACGACCGGGTCCCGACTGTTCCTGATCTACGCCGTGGCGAGCCTCGTCCCCGTCCTCCTGCTCGGCCTCGTGCTCTCGCGCGGCTATCGGCAGGAAGCGCGCGACCGGGCACTGGTGCAGGGGCGCGCCCAGGCGTCGGTGATCGAGGAGATGGCGATCGCGCCCGTGCTGGGCGGCCACGTCCTGAGCGAGA
>DATHJG010001024.1:0-2426 GCA_035489875.1 Solirubrobacteraceae bacterium
TTCCTCGAATAGCTCGTTGGCGTCCGTGCCGAGGATCCGGCCGCCAATGTCGGCCATGTGCGCGATCACGACGACATAGCCGAGCAGCGCGTCGCCGTCGTAGACGGGCATGAGCATGTTCACGTCGGGGAGATGGCCCGAGCCGAGCCAGGGGTCGTTCGTGACCACGATGTCGTCGGGGCCGACCGGCTGCGTCTGCTCGAGCAGCGCTCGAGCGGTGCGCGACATCGTCCCAAGGAACACGGGGATGCTCTCCGTGGACTGGCTGAGCGTGTGGCCCTCGCTGTCGAGCAGGCCGACGGCGAAGTCCTTCGCGTCGCGGATGATGTGCGAGTACGCGGTGCGAACTAGCGTCGCCGCCGACTCGTCGACGATCGAGATGAGCCGACTGTGCAGGATCGCCAGCGAGATGCCGTCAAGTCTCATCGGGTCTCCAGCTCCGCGGCCGACAGGGTCGCCGGTACCGCCTCGTACTGCTTGGGCCTGAGGTGCAGGTTGCCGTCCTCGTCCATGCTCGCGTGGAAGCCCGGCAGTACCACCACCGTCGACTCGCGCTCCTCGATCACCGCAGGCCCGGTCACCGATTCGCCGGCAGCCATGGCATAGCGGTCGACCACCGTCGCCTCGACCTGGCCGGACGGGCCGAGGTACAGGCCGCGGCTGCCCTTGATCGACTCACCGTCCTGTGCCGTCGCGCTGCCGCCCATCGCGTGAGCCTGGCCGGCCCCCGTCCCGCCGACCTCGGCACGGATGCGCCAGTTGACGATCTCGAGCCGGCCCTCCCCGGGCCGGCGGCCGATGCGCGGCTCGTACTCGTCGGCGAAGGCGCGCCCGAGCTCGGCGGGGTCGATGCGCTCGCCGAGCGGGAGCGTGACCTCATAGAGCTGGCCGGCGAGGCGGACGTCGACGAGATAGCGGACGTCGACCGCCGCGCGGTCCTCGCCGGAGCCGAGCGCGCGGTCGAGCAGTTCGGCGCGGATGACCTGGACAGTGTCGTCGTCGACCGCGTCGAGTGGCACGACGTGGGTCTGGAGCTCCTCCGACACGCGCGGGGCGCGCGCGAGGCCGAAGGCCGACCCGACGCCCGCCCCGGTCGGGCACACGACGTGGGAGACCGCCAGCTTGGCGGCCACGGCGCACGCGTGGACCGGGCCGGCTCCGCCGAACGCGACCATCGAGCAGTCGCGCGGGTCGACGCCCTGCGCGACCGCGTGGATGCGCAGCGCGCGGGCCATCTGCTCGTTCACGACGTCGTACACGCCCCAGGCGCACTCGATCGGCTCGCGCTCGAGCCGCTCGGCCAGGTTGCCGGCGAGCGCCGCGTAGGCCGCGTCGCGGCTGACCGTCATCCGGCCGCCGAGGATATAGTCCGGATTGAGGAACCCGAGCACGAGGTTCGCGTCGGTCACCGTCGGCAGCTCGCCGCCGCGCCCGTAGCACGCCGGTCCCGGGTCGGCACCCGCGCTGTCCGGCCCGACCTCGAGCAGCCCGAGCGACGTGACGCGCGCGATGCTGCCCCCGCCGGCGCCGATCTCGAGCAGGTCCACGCTCGGCACCGCGAGCGGGTAGCCGCTCCCGGGCGCGAAGCGCTGGAGCCGGGCGACCTCGAGGTTCTCGGCGAGACGCGGCTCGAAGTCCTGCACGAGGCACGCCTTGGCGGTCGTTCCGCCCATGTCGAACGAGAGCACCCTGCGCAGGTCGAGCCCACGAGCAACGCGGCTCGCGGCAATCACGCCCGCCGCGGGTCCGGACTCGATCATCCGCACGGGGTGCCGCGACGCCACGTCGACGCCCGCCATACCGCCGTTGGACATCATCAGGAACAGCGGGCCCTCGTGCCCGATCTCGCCGCAGAACCCGGCGAAGCGCCGCAGATAGACCTGCATGCGCGGGAGCACGTAACTGTTGACGACGGTCGCCACCATGCGCTCGAACTCGCCGCGGCGCGGCAGCACTTCGGAGGAGAGACTGACCGGCACGTCCGGCAGCTGCTCGCGCAGCGCCGCACCGAGGAGCGCCTCGTGTTCCGGAGCTGCATAGGAGTGCAGCAGGCAGACCGCGACCGCTTCGGCGCCGGCGTCGCGTACGGCGGCGACCGCCCGCTCGATCTCGGCCGGTTCGAGCGGGGTCAGCACGTTGCCGGCGTAGTCGACACGCTCGCGAACGCCGAGGCGCGCCTCGCGGTCCACGAGCGGGCGCGGGACCTGGATCTGGAGGTCGTACGCGTCGTAGCGGCCCTCGCGGCCCATCTCGAGGATGTCGCGGAAGCCCTCCGTGCCGAGGAGCGCGACGCGCGCGCCCTTGGCCTCGGTCACGGTGTTGGTGGCCAGGGTCGTCGCGTGGATGACGCTCTCGAGGTCGCCGCCGCTGATCCCGCCGGTCTCGAGCAGCTCCAGCACCCCGGCGCGGACCGCCTCGACGGGGTC
>DATHJG010001025.1:0-2473 GCA_035489875.1 Solirubrobacteraceae bacterium
GCGCGGAAGCCGTCCTGGCCGACGAGCGTGGTTGCGGCCTGAATCCGCTGCTCGCGCGTGAGCCCGCCGAGGCTGCTTTGCAGGTTCGCGGAGACGTCGACGAGCGACTTCATGTTGCCGCTCGCGCCGAACACGTCGATGCCGAGCTTGCGCGCCATCTCCGCGGCCTTCGCCGAGGACGGGGACGCGAGCTGGATCAGTGCGGTCTTGAGGGAGGTTCCGGCGTCACTCCCGCGAATGCCAACCTCGGCGAGCGTCTCGAGCGCGGTGACGGTCTCAGAGAACGAGAGCCCGGCGGTCTTCGCGGCGCTGCCGCCCTGCTGGAGCGCGATCGCGAAGTCCGAGACGTCCGAAGTGGTGGCGTTCGCTGCGGTAGCGAGCCCGTCCGCGACCCTCATCGCGTCCTTGCCGCGCAGCCCGAACAGCTTCATCGCGTTGACTGTCGTCGCCGCGGCCTGCCCGAGTTCGAGTTCACCGGCGGCCGCGAGCGCCAGCGCCGACTTCAGCCCGCCGCGCATGATCTGCGACACGGCGAGACCACCCTTGGCGAGCTCCGTCTGCGCCTCCGCGGCCTCAAGCGCACTGAACTTCGTGTCCGCGCCGGCCTTCAGTGCCTGCTTGCGGAACCGCTCCATCTGGTTGCCCGTCGCGTTCGCGACCGAATCCAGGCTGGAGAGCTGCCCCTCGAAGTCCGACGCCTTCTTGAGCGAGTAGACGAACGCGCCGGCGACACCGACCGCGCCTACCTTGACCGACGCGGTCGCGGCACGGGTGAGAGCGCCGCCCATGTCTGTGCCCAGCTTGCCCATCTGCTTGCGCACGCCCGGCCCACGGGCCGCAACCGACCGGTCGAACTTCGACCAGTCGCTGACCACGTCGACGTAGCCTGTTCCGACTCTGGTGCCTGCCATCTCTCACCCCCCTTCGTTCACAAAGCGGCTGAACCACGCAGCGATCGCCCGTGGGTCTTTCTCGATCTTGCGTTCCGGCTCCGTCTCACCGGGCCGGGGAATCCGGACCGGCTTCGGGAGCTGCTGCTGCTTGACGCCGTGCAGGACCGCGTTCTGACGACCTCAGTGGTCGCCGTTCTCGATCAGCGCAGCGAGGAAGTGATCCGTCTGCGTCCACGGGTCCGTGTCGTCACGCCACGTAGCGGACTCCGGCGGCAAGCCGTGCACGAGCGCGCACAACCTGCGGACGCCCTCCTCCACCTCGACGCGGAGGTCGAGGTGGTAGAAGCGTTGGAAGTCGGCCTCGACGCAGTCCCAGCGGTCATCTAGGACCGTGGCGAGGCTCGCTATTCCCCCGAGTCAGTCCCGAAGGCGGCGAAGACCTCGACGATCAACTCCTGCCCGCGGTCCACGTCGATGTCGAGATCCCAGATCTTCTCCATCTGCTCCGGACCCATGACCTCTTCGAGGAACGCGACGTCGCCTTCGACGCCGCCTGCCCGGATGTGCTTGAGCACCCGGAACGGCAGCTTGGGGGGCAGGGTGAGGGTGAGGCCCACGAACTCCAGGGTGCGCTGCTCGTCGGACTTCTCGGCGCGCGCCGCCGCCTCTTTCGAGGCGGCGGGCTTGCGCGGGCTTCTCGGCTGCGTCACGAGCCGGCCGCGAACGCGTCCGAGTCGGAGTAGATCGTCGCGATCTTCCCGGTGCTCGGCTTCAGCAGCTTGAACGTGATCGGCAGGACCGCCGTCGCACCCCGCGAGAACTGCGTCTCGACGCTCTCCACGACGATGCCGCGCGGCAGCACAAACCGCAGGGTCTCCGTGTTGTCCACGACGTCGATGACGACCGACCGCTCGTCGACGCCCTGCTCCGGGTCCGGCAGTTCGTACTTGTAGTTCGGGGTGGTCCCCGTGATCGCGCCGCCGCCGAATGCGAGCGGCACCGTGTCCTCGTTCCACTGCTGCAGGCTGAACGTGGCCTGCACGGTCCGGCCGGTCATCGCGGTGCGGACCGGGTCGAACGACTGCCACGCCGGGAAGTCCTGCGTCTCCCGGGCCACGCTCCAGCTCACGCCGTCCTCGGTCAGGTAGCCGAGGCCGAGGAACGCGGCGTTCAGCGCGCCGGCCGTGGTCGTGGGAAGTGCCGTGCCGAGCGGAGCCACGTACACCTGCCCGTTGCCGCCGACAATCAAATCGGCACTGTCGTTGTAGAGCATAACTGCTCCTCCTGCCCCTCAGGGCGGTCGGGTGCTGCATTGGAGAGAAGCCCCCGCCCCGCAGGGCAAGGGAGTGAGCCGCCGTGCGGCAGCAGGAGATGAAGCGGCGCCGTGCGGCGCGAAGATGGTCGGGCTACGCGCCCGGCTTGTCGTCCTCTTCGAGACGAAGGCCAGCGCGTCGTACGCCACGCCTCAGCGGAGCGTACGTCGGGTTGTTCACGCTCCCAAATTCTGTTAAATGGAAGAACGGATCGGTGTTGCCGACGCGCATCCGGGTCGGGTACTCCGTGATGACGTACCGGTCGAT
>DATHJG010001026.1:0-5506 GCA_035489875.1 Solirubrobacteraceae bacterium
CGCCAGCAGGGCACGTTCAACGGCAACCCGCTCGTGATGGCCGCCGCGCAGGCGACGCTGCTCGAGGTCCTCACCCCCGCCGCGTACGAGCAGCTGCACCGGGCCAACGCCGACCTGATGGCCGGCTGCGACCGCGTGATCGAGCAGTACGGGCTCCCCGCGCATACGATCGGGCTGGGAGCGAAGGGCTGCGTCGTGATGTCCCCGGAGCCGATCCGCGAGTACCGCGACTACCTCACGCGCATCCATCACCCGCTGACCGAGCTCGCCTGGCTCTACCACATGAACCGCGGCGTGTTCATGACCCCCGGCGTCGACGAGGAGTGGACGCTGTCGGTCCTGCACACCGACGCCGACCTGCGGCGCTACGTCGAGGTCTTCGAGACGTTCGCGCGCGACGTCACGGCCGGGTAGTCCGGGGCGCGCCGCCCGGCCGCCTCGGCAGCGAGCAGCCGCAGCTCCGGCAGGGCGGACGAGAGCGTGTGCGTGCTGCGGTCGGAGAACAGCTCGACGAGCCACACGCTGCCGTCCGGCGCGAGCGCGGCCGCGGCGGTCACGGCGCTGAAGCCCCAGTCGTCGAGCAGCGCGCGCTCGCGCGCGTCGGCCGACTCGTCGGAGGCGTCGATCGCGAAGCCGCCGCCGCGCTCCATGATCCGCGCCGTCAGCGGGTAGTCGGCGAGCGCGTACGACTCGTCCTCGACGGTGAAGCGCACGTCGGAGGGGTCGTAGCGGTCGCGCCGCTCGGCCCCGAGCACCGTGTGCACGTCGGTGGCGCCCGGGAGGCGGCGGGAGATCGCCCACTTGGCGGCGTCGAACGCCTCGGCGAACGCGCCCGTCACGGCCTCGAGCCGGGCCAGCTCGCCCGCGCCGTCGAGGTCGCCGTCGAGCAGGTCGAGCAGGAAGTGGACGAGCGCCTCGCGCTCGTGCGGCCCGGCGTCGCGGAAGCGCCGGCGCGACCACGGCTCCGGCACCGGGATCGCGGGCGTCGGGATCCCCGGCTCGGCGACGAACAACTTCCCCCCGCCGACCCGCTTGGCGGCGTACTGCGCGGCGTCGGCGGCGCGGAACAGGTCGGCCGAGCGCCGGTGCTCCTCGTCCAGGCACGCCACGCCGCACGAGAACGTGTACGGGCCGCCCTGCGTCGCCGCGAGCCGGTGCGAGGCGTCGCGCGCCAGCGCCCGCGCCGAGTCGGGGCCGTAGCCCTCCATCACGACGCAGAACTCGTCGCCGCCGAGCCGGCTGGTGAACGAGCCGGGGTATGCCTCGGCTGCGTCGGCGAGCGCCTGGCCCGCGGCGGCGAGCGCATGGTCGCCCGCGTCGTGGCCGTGACGGTCGTTGACCTCCTTGAGCCCGTCGAGGTCGCAGAACAGCAGCGACAGCTCACCCGCGGTCGCCAGCGCCCGCGCGACCGACTCCTCCAGCCGCTCGTCGAGCGCGCGGCGGTTCGGCAGCCGGGTCAGCGGATCCTGGTAGGCGAGCGACTCCAGCCGCGAGAACAGCTCGGCGCGGCCGATCGCGGTCGCCACCTGCGCGCACAGCGCCTCCGCGAAGCGCATGTGCGCGACGGTGAACGGCGGCGCGCCGACCGCGGAGTACGCCTTGAGCACACCCCAGACGCGATCGCCGACGCGGATCGGGCACGCGAGCACCGACCCGCGTCCGATGTGCTCCAGGACCGCGCGCTCCTCGTCCGGCAGGCCGACCTGGTCGAGCCCGATCACGTACGGGTCGCCGCGCTCGACGAGCGTCCGGTCGAGCGCGGTGAGCGGCCACGTCTCCAGCGCCGGGCGCTCCTCCTCGCCGGAGCTCAGCTCGCCGGCGTTCGCGAGCGTGCGGAACCGGTCGTGCTCCGGCTCCCAGCGGCTGATCGAGATGCCGGCCGCGCGCAGCACCTTGCACGCCTGGTCGCCGACCGCGTCGATCACCTCCTCGAACCGGTGGGCGCCAGCGACGGCGCTCGAGACGGTGATGAGCGCGCGCAGCTCGGTCTCCAGCGGCCGGTCGGGCCGCACCTGCGGCAGCCGCGCCTCGTCGACGCGCCCGCCACCGGCGCTCTCGATCACCGGCACGCCGCCGCGGTCGAGCACGCGCATGAGCGCCGCGACCGTGGTCGGGCAGAACTGCGTGCCGATGTGGCGCTCCAGCTCCGCGCGCGCCTCCTCGGGGGTGAGCGCCCGGCGGTACGGGCGGTCGGACGTCATCGCGTGCCACGCGTCGCAGACGAAGCAGATGCGGCTGGCGAGCGGGACGTCCTCGCCCGCGAGCCCGTCCGGGTACCCGCTGCCGTCCCAGCGCTCGTGCTCCGCGCGCACCGCGGGCGCGAGGTGGGAGAGCGAGCCGATCGCGCTCACGATCTGCGCGCCGATCGCGGGGTGCTCGCGCATCACGTCCCACTCCGGCGCGGTCAGGCGGCCCTGCTTCTGCAGGATGGCGTCGGGGACGCCGACCTTTCCGATGTCGTGCAGCAGCGCGACCTGCCCGACCGACGTCGCGCCGTCGGAGTCGATCCCCAGCTCCGCCGCGACCGCCAGCGCCAGCTCGAGCACCGCCTCGGAGTGCGCGGCCGTGTAGTTCTCGCGCGCGTTGAGGGCCGCGAGCAGCGCCTGGCCGGCCGCGGCCTCGACCTCGGCGCGCCGATCTATGTACGCGCCCTCCACCGCCTCGAGGCGCTGCGCGGCCATCCGCGCCAGCACGTCCAGGTAGCGCAGGTCGCGCTCGCCGAGCTGCGGCTGCGGCTCGCGGCTGAGGCAGCAGAGCGAGCCGAACAGCGTCCCGTCCGCCCGGCGCACCGGCACGCCCGCGTAGGCGCGGATCCCCGTGGCGGCGACGAACGGGTGCTCGGCGGCCTGCGGGAGCGCGGCCGCGTCGGGCACCAAGCGCGGCGCTGCGCCGGTCACCATCGCGTGGCACCAGGAGTGCGCGGCCGGCAGCGTGAAGCCCGGCTCGACGCCGTACGCGGCGGTGTCGCCGTCGACGTCGCGGAGCACCAGCTCGGACTCCGTCACCTCGGCAAGGTACGCGAGCTCCATGCCGAGCACCTCGCGCGCAGCCGCGAGCAGTCCCTCCATCGGAGTGATATCGGCGTACTTCGCCGGGTCCTGAGCCTCCGGCGTTCTCAATCTGACTTCAGTCTAGGCCGCGGGATGCCGGACCACGCCGGGGCCGGACGCCCCGCCGAGCACGCGCTTGGCGGTGCGGTCGGATCCCGCCGCCGGGATGTGGCTCATCGCGTGCTCGGCCAGCGCGGTGATCGTGAGGCTCGGATTCACCCCGACGTTCGCCGGGATGGCGGAACCGTCGCATACCAGGAGATTCTCATAGCCGAACACGCGCTGACGCGCATCGACCACGCCCTGCGACCGGTCGGCGCCGATCACCGCGCCGCCGAGGATGTGCGCGGTGGTCGGGATGTTCGCGACCGCCTCGGTCAGCCCGCTCTGCGCGATCCCGCCGGTGCGCTCCGCGAGCCACTCCGCAAACTGGTTGGCGACCGGGATGAACGTCGGGATCGGCCGCTCGCGGTCCTGCTCGGTGCGGAGCCGGACGCCGCCGAAGAGCGTCCGCCGCGCGCGCAGCGCCATCGCGTTGTCGAGCGACTGCATGACGAGCACGATGATCGTGCGCCGCGACCAGCCGCGCGGCCAGCTCAACTTGACCAGCCGCACGGGATGGCGCGCCATCGCGCCGAGCAGCTTCAGCGGTCGCGTGAGCTTCGTCCCGTCGCCGACCAGCAGCGTGAAGAGCGCGCTCACGCTGTCCCCCGCCGCGCCGTACGTGACGGTCTCGATGTGCGTGTCGGGGTCGGGATACACGCTCGACGAGATCGCCACGCGCTTGGTCATGTCCTCGCTCCCCTTCGGCAGCGTGACCGCGAGGATCGCCTCGGAGTTCGTGCGGACCAGCTCGCCGAGCCGGTCGGAGACGCGCGGCAGCGAGCCGGAGAGCTTGGCGCGCGCGAGCAGCCCGTTCGTGCCCAGCGGGCCGGCGGCCACGACGACGCCGCGGGCGGTCTGCACGCGGCGGTCGCGCCGGAGCCAGGCACCGGTTCGCTCCGTCGTGACCGCGTAGCCGTCGGAGCCGTCGGGCGCCCCGAGCGGCTTGATGTCGACCACCGTGCGGTCGGGCGTGACGGCGACGCCCGCCCGCTCGGCCAGCCACAGGTAGTTCTTGGGCAGCGTGTTCTTGGCGTTGTAGGGGCAGCCGACCATGCAGCGCCCGCACGCGATGCAGCCCGTGCGCGCCGGACCGGCGCCCCCGAGCAACGGGTCCGCGACCGTCTCCCCCGGCGTGCCGAAGTACACGCCCACGCGCGTCTTGGCGTACGTCCGGTCGGCGCCGATCTCGCGCCCGAACTCGCGCAGCAACTGGTCGGCGGGATCGTCGGCCTCGACGGTGACGACGCCGAGCATCCGCTCGGCCGTGTCGTAGTGGGGCGCGAGCGCGGTCGCCCAGTCCTCCAGCCCCGACCACTGCGGGTCGGCGTAGAAGCGCTCGGGCGCGCGGTAGAGCGTGTTCGCGTAGCCGAGCGAGCCGCCGCCGAGTCCGCTGCCGGAGACGACCGCGACGTCGCGGAAGATCGTCAGGCGGAAGATGCCGCGCATGCCCAGCCGCGGTGCCCAGAAGTAGCGCCGCAGGTCCCACGTGGAGCGCGGCATGTCGGCGTCGGTGACGCGCCGCCCGCTCTCGATCAGGCCCACGCGGTAACCCTTCTCGGCCAGCCGCAGCGACGAGACGCTCCCGCCGAAGCCAGAGCCGACGACCAGCCAGTCGTAGTCGAGGTCCTGACGCACCGTCAGGGAAGTGTAGAGCCGAAGGTGACGGAGGCGTCAGGTTCGGTGCTTGACGGCGACCCGTCCAGGTGGTCGGATGCACCGCATCGCGCGACGTTCGGGAAGGCGTCGCGGTGCTCTGAAAGGCAGGGGAACATGCAGAGACGGTATGCAGCGGTCGGCGCCCTGGTCGCCGCCGGACTCGCGGGCGCGGCGCTCGCCGTGCCGGCGGGGGCCATCGATCGGCCGTTCGGCACGTCGAACACGTACAGCCCGGTGTACGACAACGCGCCGGCCGCGGGCGGCGGTGGAGGGGGCCAGACGTCGCCCGACGCGCCGTACTCGAAGTCGCAGATCGAGCGCTTCACCTGCCCGGAGCCGATCGTCGGCGTCCCGACCGCCACGGTCGACATCAGCTGCAACACGACGACCTACGGCCAGGACTACGCGCCCGACAACGAGCTCGCGGTGGCGGTCGACCCGACCGATCCGGACCACGTCGTCGCGGGCTCCAACGACTACTACTACCGCTTCAACAACTCGACCGGCGCACGGCAGGCGGTCGTGCCGACCGGCTTCTTCACCTCGTTCGACGGCGGCGCCACCTGGATCGACGGGCAGATCCCGGTCCGCTCGGGCCGCAGCGCCGGCGATCCGTCGCCCGCGTTCGACCGGCGCCATACAACCGTGTTGATGGCCCAGCTCGAGAACGCGGCGGGCCTCGGGAGCGGCAACGT
>DATHJG010001027.1:0-3071 GCA_035489875.1 Solirubrobacteraceae bacterium
CGACGGGCAGACGGGCGTCGACCTCGTCGACGCCGGCGACGGCGACGACCGGATGGTCGATCGGATCAACGCCGGTGGCGCGGACAGCCCCGACCGTTACACGTGCGGCGCCGGCGTCGACCGCGTCGACGCCGACATCGCCGACATCGTGGCCGACGACTGCGAGCAGGTCACGCGTCCGGTGGTCGGCCCCGGCGGCGGGCTCGTCGTCGGCCCCGTGGCGCCCGACAGCGGACCGCAGCCCGGCCCGTGCGGGCTCGACGTGCTCGGGACCGCTACGGCCGACCGGCTCGCGGGCGACGGCGGCCGCAACCGGATCTTCGGCCTGGTCGGCGACGACGATCTGCGCGGTGGCGGCGGCGCCGACTGCCTGTACGGCGGCCAGGGCAAGGACCGCGTCGCCGGCCAGGCGGGCGCCGACGTGGTCGCCGGCGGCGCCGGCGACGATCGCCTGGCGGGCCACGGCGGACGCGATCGCCTGTCCGGCGGCGCGGGCGACGACGTGCTGCGCGTCGGCGGCGGGCGCAACGTCGCAGAGGGCGGCGGCGGCGACGACGTCGTCGTGAGCGCCAACGGACGGCGCGACGTGATCCGGTGCGGGCCTGGCGCGGACCGCGTGCGCGCGGACCGCGTCGACCGGCTGCGAGGTTGCGAGAAGGTCCGGCGCGGCGGCTGACGCAGCGACCGGCTGCGCGGCCGCGAGAAGGTTCGGCGCGGCGGCTGACGGTCAGCCGCGGGGGCGCAGCGGGAAGCGCCCCCGCTCTCGCCGCGGGACGTGCACGATCGGCGCGCCGGCGAGCAGCGCGCGCGGCGCCTCCTCGGTCAGGACGGCCGTCGTCGCCGGGGGCAGCCGCGCGCGCCGGACGGCGTCGGCGACGACGCTGACCAGCTCGGGCGTGCGCGCGCGCGCGTCGTGCGCGTCCGATGCGACGACGTGGACCAGGCCCTCGTCGAGCAGCGCCAGCGCGTAGCGTCGCACCGTCCGGCCGAAGTCGCCGCGCAGCGATCCGGCGGTGACCTGGACGTAGGCTCCGGCGTCCACGAGCGCGGCCAGCCGCCCCGGATCGCGCAGGAGCTCGTGCGAGCGCTCGGGGTGCGCGAGCAGCACGCGGAACCCGCCGCGGCGCAGGTGGGCGACGAGCGCCGGCATCAGGCCGCCCGAGCGCACGAACGGGCACTCGAGCAGGATGCACGACCCGCCGCCGAGCGCGATGTCGCGCAGGTCCGCCTCGGACACGTCGGCCGCGACGGACGCCGCCAGCTCGCCGCCGGCGAGGACCTCGAGCGGGATGCGCTCGGCTGCGAGGGCCGCCCGCAGGGCCGCGAGGCGGCCCGCGAGCTCCGCCGGCACCACCGGGAAGTGCAGCCCGATGTGCGGGGTCGCCGCCATCGCGCGCGTGCCGTCCTCCACCGCCGCGCGCGCCAGCGCCAGCGCCCCGGTCATGCCGGGCGGACCGTCGTCGATCCCCGGCAGCACATGGGCGTGCAGGTCGATGGCCGCCACCGTCGCGTCCCGCCTCCCGGCTACACGAACTCGCCCGCCGGCTCGGCGTCGCGCCAGGCCGCGAGCCCCGTGCGCAACCGGGTCGGGTAGGGGAAGCCCAGCTCGGCGAGCAGGCGGGGACGGACGTTGGTCGACCGGTTGAGCTTCTCGACCCGCTCCGGCCGGAACGACTCGAGCCCGGCCCGGTACAGCACGCGGGCTGCGCCCACGACGAGCGGCAGCGGGACGGTCCCCAGCGGGCGCGGCAGCCCCCCGACCTCCGCGAACGCCGCGCAGACCTCCTCGATCGTCGGGGGCGGGTCGTAGGAGAAGTTGTAGGTGACGACCGGGTCGGCGTGCCGCTGCATGAACAGGAGGCTCTCGACGAGGTCGCCCACGTACCCGCACGCCTTGATGGTGTCCCGTCGTCCGGGGTACGCGAAGCGCCTCCGCGCGAGCGCCCAGGCGAGGCGCGTGAAGTTGCCGCCCTCGCCCGGGCCGAACACGGTGCCCGGCCGGACGATCACGAGGCGCCGCCCCGGCGCCGCGCGCGCCCACTCCGCGTGGATCGCCTCCGCGTTCGCCTTCGACCGGCCGTAGGCGCTGCTCGGGCGCGGTGGCGTCGACTCCGTCACCGCGGCCTCGCTGGGGCCGTAGACGGCGATCGAGCTGGTGAACCAGAGGTCGGCGACGCCGTGGCGCTCGCAGAAGTCGGTGACGTGCCGCGCGCCCCGCTCGTTGGTCTCGTGGTACTCGCGATCCTCGTGGCCGGGCGTCCGGTGGATCGCCGCCAGGTTGAACACCTGCACCGGTGCGGCCGGGGCCCCGCGGTCGATCGGGTCGCGCACGTCGCACCGCTCGAACGTCATCTCCGGCGTCATGGCCCAGCGCGGGGGCGCGATGTCGTAGAGCGCGACCCGGGGGGCGCCGCGCGCCACGAGGGCGTGGGCGAGGTGCCGGCCGATGAACCCGGCGCCGCCGAACACGACCGCGGATGGGGCCGCCTGGGGCTTCAAGGGCCCAAGATAACGCCGGCCGGCACGGCCGGATACCTCCGTGGTGCGGAGACGGACATCGCCGCGACTGGCGCCGACGCCGACCGTCCTGAAGGTTTGCGCAGGGAAATGGACGAATGACCGATACCTGATTGCTCAGGGTACTGATGCAATGGCCGCCGTCAGGCCTCGGCAGGTCCGCCGAGGCGGCAGTACCGATGAAGGAGAGGGTCTTGAGGAAGTCCATCATCGCCTGCGTCGCCGTCGCGCTCATCGTGGGCACGACGTCGGCGACTGCGGCGACGCTCGTCACGGGCAAGCAGGTCCAGGACGGCTCGCTCACGGGCGCAGACGTGAAGAACGGCTCCCTGACCAAGGGCGACCTGTCGAGGAACGCGATCAGCTCGCTCAAGGGCCAGAACGGCACCAAGGGCGTCAACGGCAAGGACGGAGCCACGGGCCCGCAGGGTCCCGCGGGCGCGAAGGGTGAGACCGGCGCGGCTGGTGCGGCTGGCCCTGACGGCAAGTCGGCTTACGAGGTGTGGGAAGCGATCCCGGCTAACGACGGCAAGACCGTCGAGAATTACCTGGCA
>DATHJG010001028.1:0-2110 GCA_035489875.1 Solirubrobacteraceae bacterium
CATCCATCCTAATCAATCGGCAGAGGAGCGGGAAGTAACAAGGTCGTCGTGAATCCCGGCACGGGCGGGGTCATCCACCGACGCGCTCGCCCGCGACCGAACGACTGCACCTTGCCTGCTGCCGCCAGCGAGTCGAGCGCCCGCTGCGCGGTCCGCTGGCTGGTTCCAAGCGCAAGCGCCAGGGCCGAGCTCGGCCACGATTCACCGTCGGCGAGGAAGGCGAGCACCGCCGCATACTCCTCTTCGACGGGCCGCGCCAGCACGACGACCTCGCGTGCGCGGCGCGGCGCCAGCGCAAACCCCCGCTTCGTCGCGCTCACGTCGGCCAGCGCCCGAAGCACCCTGCGAAGCCGCCCGATTTCGACTCGCAACCGCGCGCGGTGCGATTCGTCGGCGTGCTTCGCTCCGAATGCCCGCGCCACGAGCGTGTCCCTCGGTACATCTCCCGGCCACGCTTCGCCCAGCGCGCGTGCGAGGGCGAACAACACCGGACGCGTTGCGAGCGAGACCACTTTGCTTCCGTCACGCACGACATGACGGCATGCGTCCACGACAAAGACTTTCGACGCCAGCAACCCTTCGACCTCGTCGAGCAGCACGAGTCGCTCCTCGCCACGCGCAATCAGGCGCGCAGCGGGCGTGTTCAGGACGAGGAAGGCGTTGTCGACCTCCGCCGTCAGCGCAGGGATACGTGCGTGCCGCGCCGCGTGCTCGGCCCGAGCGAGCGCAGCGCGCGCCGCCTTCGTCCGGAGGCGCCGGATCGCGAGCCCCGCGACCACCAGCTCGTGGGCGGTCCTCGACGCCGGAGGGAAGGGCGCGGGGTCGAGCTCGGCGAGCGTACGCTCAGCCTCGTCGATGCGCCCGATCAGGAGGAGGCGCCGGACCTCCAGATACCGCGCATGCGCGGCGTTGACCCGGTCGCCGTGCTCTTCGAGCGTCGCCCGTGCCGCGTCGAGCGCCTTCGCAGGCCAGCCCAGGTCGCGCGAGACGAGCGCGATCTCGGCCTCGGCGACGACGCACCTCGCGCGGGCCACGGCCTCTTTCGGACCGAAGGCACGCGCAGCCCGTCGCAGGAGGGTCTTCGCTCGAACGAGGTCGCCGAGCTGCGCCATCGCGATGCCTCGGAGCGCGAGAGCAGGCGCGTCGTCGCGCAGGGCGACCCGCTTCAATGCGCCGAGGGGATCACCCGCTGCGAGTGCACGCGCCGCGGCAGTGATCAGCGAGTCCATCGGAATCCCGTCACACTTGTAACTCTCATCGTTCGGATATCCGGCGGTAAAACTATCTCCAGCCTTCGCTCACCTGTTGACGACGCGTACGCTTCGGCTAGCAGTGTAACGAATGGTCTCTGGACGCGGACCTGTCTCGCCGAAGCGCCATGAGTGGCTCGACCGCGCACCCAAAGGACTCAATGAGGCGGGACTGGAGATCTCACAACTGATGGCTTCCGAGCGAGCTTCCCAGCACGCGTTTTTGGGCGTCTCAGCGCTGCTCTTCGCCGCCAGCGCGGCGGTAACCATCGTCTGGTGCGCGTCCATGTCGTCGATGGGCGGGATGCCGATGCCCGGCGGCTGGACGATGTCGATGGCGTGGATGCGGATGCCCGGGCAGACGTGGCCCGGGGCCGCGACGACGTTCCTCGGCATGTGGGTCGTGATGATGGTGGCGATGATGCTGCCGTCCCTGGTTCCCATGCTGTGGCGCTACCGCGAGGCCGTTGGCAGGACAAGCGAGACGCGTATGGGTCGGCTGACCGCGTTCGTGGGCGTGGGTTACTTCGTCGTCTGGACCGTGTTCGGAATGGCCGCGTTTCCGCTGGGCGTCGGGTTGGCGACGCTCGAGATGCAGCAGCCGGCACTGGCGCGCGCCGTTCCGATCGCGGTCGGTGTGGTCGTCACGCTCGCCGGCGCGCTCCAGCTCACGGCCTGGAAGGCGCGTCACCTTGCCTGCTGCCGCGAGGCACCGGGGCGCGGCCGTACGCTGGCGGCCGACACCGGCACGGCGTGGCGACACGGCCTGCACCTCGGTCTCCACTGCAGCCGCTGCTGTGCCGGTCAGATAGCGATCCTCCTGGTCATCGGGGTCATGGACCTTCGCGTGATGGCTGCCG
>DATHJG010001029.1:0-7631 GCA_035489875.1 Solirubrobacteraceae bacterium
GATGCCTCGGCCGCGTCGGCGTCGCCCGCCACCGCGCGCAGCGCGCCGTCGAGCCGGTGCAGCTCGGGCTCGTAGAACAGCGAGCGCTCGCGGCGCGAGTGCTCGAGCGCCTCGGCAACCGCCGCCAGGCCGGGCGCCGCGTCGCCGCGCCGCAGGTACGCCTCGGCGAGCAGCCCGAGGTAGTGCGGGTCGTCCATCCGCGCGCCCGTGCCGCGTGATGCCGCCATCCCGGCGGTGATCTCCCGCACGCCCTGCTCCGGGTCGCCGAGCACGGCGAGCGCCCAGCCCCGCAGCACGCGCCCCATCGCCTCGCGGTACAGGTACCCGAGCTGCTGCGCGCCCGCGATCGTCGCCTCGGCCCACTCCAGCGCCGCCTCCGGCTCGCGCCGGCACTGGTGCACGACGGCCATCTGCGCGCGCGCCGTCGCGAGGCTGTAGGCGCGGCTGGGATCGCGCGCCAGCTCCAGCGCGTGCGTCGCGCGCTCGAGCGCGGCGTCCGGACGGCCGAGGAACCAGAGCGCCAGCCCGGCCCAGTCGTGGCAGGAGACGCCCGCGTTGTCGCCGAGCGTCGCCGGGAAGGTGGAGTAGCCCTCCGGCACGTCGCCGCCCTCGAACAGCGCCACGCCGCGCTCGGCGTACTCGAGCGCGCGCGCGAACGACCCCTGGTGGAACAGGTTGCAGGCCAGCAGCTCGGTCGACTCCAGCTCGTGCTCGTCCTGGCCGCTCGGCGCCAGCCGCTGGCACTCCTGCGCCATGTCCTGCGCGCGCGAGAGCTCCCCGCGCAGCTCGTACAGCGTCGCGAGCGCGAGCAGGACCGAGACGAGCGGCTCGTTGTCCGAGAGCCGCGCGGCGAGGTTGCGCGCGCGCAGCAGCGCCTCCTCGGACTCGGCGTCCGACCAGCCGCCGGTCGCCACGAGCGCCTGGCCGAGCGAGGAGAGCAGCTCGACCTCCGCCCGCGTGCGCTCCGTGCCCGCGTCCAGCTCCGCCGCGGCGTCGAGCGCGGCGCGCAGGTGGCGGATGCCGTCGGCGTGCGCGTTGCGCCCGAACGCGCGCTCGGCCGCGATCCGCAGGAAGCGCACCGCGCGCTCGGGGTCGCGGCCGGCGAGGAAGTGGAAGCCCAGCTCGGCGGCCATGTCCGCCGCGGCCGGCCCGTACGCGTCGGCGAGGTGCGCGCCGACGCGCGCGTGCAGCCGGGCCCGCGCGTCGGCGGGCAGCAGCTCGTAGAGCACCTCGCGGTGCAGGTCGTGCGGGAACGCGTGGCCGCCGCTGCGCTCCTCGATCAGCGGCGTGCGCCGGGCGAGCGCGGCGCAGGCCGCCTCGACCGTTTCGCGCTCGCGGTCGAGCGCCGCGGCCAGCGTGGCGGCGGAGAAGTCCCGGCCCGCGACGCTGGCCGCGTGCAGCATCTCGGCGTCCTCGGCCGGCAGCCGGTCGAGCTGATCGCGGATGTGCGCGCGCAGCGTCGGCGGCACGCCGGCTTCGAGCATCGCGCGCGGCTGCGTGAGCCGCACGCTGCCGCCGCCCTCCGCGAGCGTGCCGTCGGCGAGCCAGTGGTCGAGCAGGTTGCGCATGAACAGCGGGTTGCCGCCGGTGCGCTGGGCGAGCACCTCGGCCAGGCCGTCCGGCAGCGGGGCGGCGGGGAAGCGCACGTCGAGGTAGGACGCGACCGCCTCGGCCGACAGCCGCGGGACCGGCAGCTCCTCGCACAGTCCGCGCACGCTGAGGTCGTTGACGAGCGCGGCGACCGGCGGCTCGCCCTCGGGGCGGTAGGTGCCGAGCACGAGCAGCGGCGCCGGGTCGCGCCGGCGCAGCAGCGCGGCGAGCAGGTCGAGCGTGGAGTCGTCGGCCCAGTGCAGGTCCTCGAGCACGAGCAGCAGCGGCGCGGCGGCGGCGATCGCGTCGAGCGCCTCCAGCATCTCGCGCAGCATCCGCGCCCGCGTGGCGCCCTGCGCGCGCTGACGGACCAGCCCGGCGTCCGGCCCGTCCCCGAGCAGTGACGGCAGCTCCACGAGCCAGGTCGGAGCGACCTGCGCCAGCGTGGCGACGACCGTCGCGCCGGCCGGCCCGCGTCCCAGCTCGCCCAGCGCGTCGAGCACCGGCATGTACGGCTCGCCCGGGCCGCGGTGGCCGATGCACTGGCCGACGCCGACCGCGACGCCCGCCTCGCGCACGAACGCGTCGACGAGCGTGCTCTTGCCGGCGCCCGGCTCGCCGCGGACCATCACGCCGCTGCGGTCGCCGGCGACCGCAGCGGCCAGCGCGGCGCGCAGCCGGACGAGCTGCGGCTCGCGGCCGACGGGAGGGGCGCGGCGGGCGGCGGGCGCCGCCGGCGGCGCGGCGGGGGCGAGCGTCGCGTCGTGCTCGAGGATGCGGCGCTCCAGCGCCCGGGACGCCTCGCCCGGCGTCAGCCCCAGCTCGCGCAGGCGGGCGGCCAGCTCGCGATAGACGGCGAGCGCCTCGACCTGGCGCCCCGCACCGTAGAGCGCGAGCATCAGCGTGCGGGCCAGCTCCTCGCGCAGCGGGTCGGCATCCACGAGCCGGCGGAGCTCCGGCATGGCCTCGAGCGGCCGGCCCAGCGCGACGAGCGCGCGGGCGCGGGCCTCCTCGGCCTGGCCCCTGAGGTCCTCCAGCCGCCGGATCTCCGCGTCGGCCCAGTCGGCGTCCGCGAAGTCGCCGAACGGCGTCCCGCGCCAGAGCGCCAGCGCGCGGTCGAGCGCCTCCAGCGCCGCGGCGGGCGGGAGCGGCGCGGCGGCGCGCACGGACCGCTCGAAGCACTGGGCGTCGACCTGCTGGGGCGCGATCGCGAGCCGGTAGCCGGCGCCGTCGCGGACGAGCAGCGAGGACGGCGCGCCGCGGTCGCGGTCGGGCTCCAGGAACGAGCGCAGGTTCGCGACCCGGACGGCGAGGGAGCGCGCGGCGACGTCGCGCGCCACGCCCGGCCAGGCCGCGTCCAGCAGCGCGTCGGCCGGCACCGCCCTCCCGGGGTCGATCAGCAGGCGCGCCAGGATGGCGCGCTCCTTCGCGCCGGGCGGGGACGGATTGCGGGACGGCCCGGCGACCTCGATCGTGCCGAGGACGCGGAACTCCATGCGCGGACCCTACGGGAGCGGCCGCGCGCCGTAAACGACCCGTAGGAGGCCCGTAGCGGGCTGCCGGATGCTTCCGTCACCCCGAATGGGCGCCCATTCCGCGGCGCCGCCTCCCACCCGCCCCCTTGGCTCGCTCATGTGGCTCGACGCCGACTCCGCCCTCCGCCATCTCGACCGGCTGCACGCCGCGGCGCTCGCGCTGTCCGGCAATCGCGCCGACGCCGAGGATCTCGTCCAGGAGACGTACCTGACGCTGCTGCGCCGGCCGCGCCGCCTGCGCGGCACGTCGGAGCTCGCCTACCTGATGACGATGCTGCGCAACCGCTACATCGACGACTGCCGCGCGGCCGCGCGCCGGCAGTCCGGGCCCGGGCTCTACGAGATCGACGAGCCGGTCGATCCGCGCGCCGGGCTGCGCCCCGACCGCGTCGCGGAGGACCGCGAGGTGCTCGACGCCGTGCACGCGCTGGACACGCCGTTCCGCGAGACGGTCGTGGCGGTCGACATGCTCGGCCTCTCCTACAAGGAGGCGGCGGCCGCGCTGGACGTGCCGGTCGGGACGATCATGTCCCGCCTCGCCCGCGGCCGCGATCGCGTCGTGTGCGCGCTGGAGGCCGCGCCCGAGTCGGGCTCCCTGGTCGCCTGCGGCTGAGGCGCGCACCGGCCCGGGTAGGGTCCGGGCCGCAATGGAGGTCCTGACCGAGCTCGATCGCGCCCGCATCGAGGCCTTGCGCGCGCGGGACGAGTTCTTCTGGCTCGACCTCGCCTCCCCCTCGGACGCCGAGCTCGACACGCTCGGCGAGCTGCTCTCACTGCACGAGCTGGCAATGGAGGACACGCGCGAGTTCGGGCAGCGCCCGAAGCTCGACCGCTACCCCGAGGCGGTGCTGCTCGTCTACTGGACCGCGCGCGTCGCCCAGGACGGCGTCGGCGTGGACCCGATCGAGGTCCACCTGCACATCGCCGGCGGGTTCCTCTTCACCGTCCGGCGCGCACCTTGCCCGGAGCTCGACGCGCTGCACGACCTGCTCGTCCCGGAGGGGACGACGGTGGAGGAGTACATCATCTACCGTGTGCTCGACGGCCTGACCGACGCGTACTACCCGGTGATCGACCACCTGGAGGCGCGCATCGACGCGCTCGAGGACGCGGTGCTGCACGACACCGACCGGCTCCAGCTGAGCGAGATCTACCGGCTCAAGCAGCAGGTGCTGGCGGTGGAGCGCCGGGTCGCGTCCCAGCGCGACCAGTTCGGCCCGGCGACCGAGGCGATCCTCGAGCTTCCCGGCCTGACGCACGGCTCGCGCCCGTACCTCCGCGACATCGGCGACCATCTGGCGCAGGTGACCGGCGAGCTGTACCGCCAGGCCGACGACCTCGGCGCGCTGACGTCGACGTACTTCAACGCGAACGCGAACCGGCTCAACCGGCTCGCGACGCGGCTGACGGTGCTGGCCACGTTCTTCCTCATCTGGACGCTGGTGACGAGCTTCTTCGGCCAGAACTTCGGCTGGCTCGTCCGCCACATCGACTCGTTCGAGACGTTCCTCATCTACGACGGCGTCGGGCTCGTGCTCCCGACGATCGTCGCGGCGATCTTCTTCTGGCGGAGGCGGCGCGATTGGCTGTGACCCCGCGCACCGAGCGGCTCCCGCCCGAGGTCTTCCGCCTGCCGGTGGAGCGGATCCGCGACGGCTACTACTCCGACGCGTACTTCAACTACACGAAGGAGCTGCTCGAGGCCGAGGGCCGGAACCCGCGCGTGACGATGCAGGTGTTCCAGCGCAGCGCGTCGATCCTGGGCGGGATCGACGAGGCGATCGCGGTGCTCATGCAGGGCAGCGGGCGGCGGCTGCCGGACGGCACGTGGGAAGCGGGCTGGGACCAGCTCGAGGTGCGCGCGCTGTACGAGGGCGACGCGATCACCCCGTGGGAGACCGTGATGACGATCGAGGGCCCGTACCCGCTGTTCGCGCACCTGGAGACCGTCTACCTCGGCTGCCTCGCGCGGCGCACGCTGATCATGCGCAACGTCGCCGAGGTGGTGGAGGCCGCGCGCGGCAAGCCGATCCTCTTCTTTCCCGCTCGCCACGACCACTGGCTGGTCCAGACCGGCGACGGCTGGGCGGCGCACGTCGCCGGCGCGATCGGCGTCTCGACCGACGCGCAGGCGTCCTGGTGGGGCGGCCGCGGCGTCGGCACCGTCCCGCACGGCCTGATCGCGGCCTACGGCGGCGACACGGTCGCGGCGGCGCGCGCGTTCACCGACCGCTACGCGGACGAGATGAACGTGACGGTGCTGGTCGACTTCGAGAACGACTCGGTGCGGACGTCGCTCGAGGTCGCCGCGGCGCTGGGCCCGAAGCTGTGGGGCGTCCGCCTCGACACCTCCGATCGCCTCGCCGACGAGTCGCTCGTGCGCGTGTACGGGGAAGCGGCGCCGCCGGGCGTCGCGCCGGAGCTGGTGCACATGGTGCGCGAGGAGCTCGACGCCCACGGGTTCCACGACGTCAGGATCGTCGCGTCGGGGGGCTTCGACGCCACGCGCATCCGCGCGTTCGAGGCGGCCGGCGTGCCGGTCGACTCCTACGGCGTCGGCTCCTCGCTCATCCGCGGCGCGAACGACTTCACGTCCGACGTCGTGGTCGTCGACGGCAAGCCGCGCGCGAAGGTCGGGCGGGAACTGCGAGAGAACCCACGGCTTGAAGTCGTGTCCTAGGGCTCGAGCGGCGGATACGCGAAGCAGCGCGCCGTCGAGGCGCCGTCGACGGTGACGGCGGTGCCGGACACGTACGCCGCCTTGTCCGAAAGCAGGAACGCGACGACGGAGGCGACCTCGGCCGGGGCTGCGACGCGGCCCATCGGGGACAGCTCGCCCTCGCGGCGCACGGCCTCCTCGCGCGGCACCCCCTCCGGGAGGACCTCGTCGAGCATCGGCGTGTCGATCGTGCCCGGCAGCACCGCGTTGCAGCGGATGCCGAACGGCCCGTAGTCGACCGCGACGCTCTTGGAGATCATCACGAGCGCGGCCTTCGCCGCGCCGTAGACGAAGTAGCGCGGGAAGGCCGTCACGCCCTGGATCGAGGACACGTTGACGATGCTCCCGGCGCGGTCGGGCAGCATCCGGCGCACGGCGATCGCCGTGCCGTACATCGCGCCGACCTGCAGCACCTGCAGCCCGCGCTCGATCTCCTCGGGCGTGACCTCGTGCGCGCCGCCCTGCAGATCGATCCCGGCGTTGTTGACCCACTGCCGCAGCGGCGCCGCCCGCTGCGCCCGCTCCGCCGCCAGCTCGTGCGTCTCCCAGCGGCCGACGTCGCCGACCAGCGGCTCGACCGAGCCGCCGACGCGCGCGGCGGTCCGCTCGAGGCCGTCGCCGTCGAGGTCGACCGCGACGACGTGCGCGCCGGCGTCCGCGAGCGCCTCGACGATCGCGGCGCCGAGCCCGCGCGCGCCGCCGGTGACCACGGCGGAGATCATCTGGCCGTCACGAGCTTCCTCATCGATTCCCTCTGCCGCCGACGGGTCGGCCGGCATGCTACGCACGGCTACGCGATGCTGCCGCCCGCCTCCCTGATCTCCTCCAGCGCGCGCTCGCCGTCGCCCGGCTGCACCTCGACCGGGCGGACCGCGGTCGAGTCCACGGTCACGCCGAAGCCGAGGCGGAGCGCGGCCAGCGCGGTGTGCTGCACGCAGTAGTCGGTGGCGAGCCCCACGATCGTGACCTCGTCGACCCCGCGCTCGCGCAGCAGCTGCTCCAGGCGGGTCTGCTCGAAGCCCGAGTAGCCCTCGACATCGGGCTCCTGGCCCGTGTCGACGACCACGTCGACCAGCGCGCGGTCGAGCCCCGCGTGCAGCTCCGCCCCGGACGTGCCCTGGACGCAGTGCGGCGGCCATGGACCGCCCTGGGCGGCGAACGATGCGTGATCGGGCGGGTGCCAGTCGCGGGTCGCGACGACGACGTCGTAGTCGCCGGAGCGCGCGAGCGCGTCGATCCGCGGGGCGATCGCGTCGCCCTCGCGGACCGCCAGCGCGCCGCCGGGCGTGAAGTCGTTCTGGACGTCGACGACGATGAGCGCGCGGGCCACGCCTAGAAGCGAAGCACAGCGCCGATCCCGCCGTGCATCGCGAGCTCGTCGTAGTGGCGGATCACCAGGACCTGCGCGGACTGCATGATCGCCTTCTCCACCGCCTCGTCGAGCTCGGGCGCGTCGAAGTCCTCGGCCAGCAGCAGGATCTCCACGCGCCCCTGCTCGAGCGCCTCCATGACGGGCTCGGACCGCGACACGCCGCGGTCGCCGCGGCCGATCCCCTGCTGGAGCCGGTCGAGCGCCTCGCGCTCGACGGCGGCGACGTGGCGGTCGACCACCTCCGCCGCGGCGGCCTGGACGTCGGTCGGCGACGAGTTCTCCACGTCTATCCCCACCCGGCCGGCCAGGCGCGCGCGCAGGTACGGGTGGAGCCGCTGCTCGACCTCGGTCACCAGCTCCTCGGGCGCGCCGACCACGAGGTGGTCGAACGGGCGCCGCTTGAAGCGGGCGAACA
>DATHJG010001030.1:0-2008 GCA_035489875.1 Solirubrobacteraceae bacterium
CGGCGCGGCTCGGCAACACGGTGCAGGAGATCGCCCGCACGAAGGCCGGCATCATCAAGCCGGCCGCATCGGTCGTGACGGCGATGCAGCCGATCGAGGTCATCGATGAGCTGCGCGCCGCCGCCGCACAGTTCGAGGCGAACGTCGCGATCGAGATGGTGGATTTCGCGGTCGAGTCCACCACGGTCGCGGTCGGCGGGCAGCTGGTCGACATCCGGGGCAGGGCCGGTCGGTACGACGGCGTCTACCTCCCGCTGTACGGGGATCACCAGGCGCAGAACGCGGCGGTCGCCGTCGCCGCGGTCGAGTCGTTCCTGGGGGATGGCACGATCGCGCTCGATCAGGATGTGGTGGTCGAGGGCGATCGGGGTGAAGACCGCCACCTGTCCGTCGGCGACGTTCGTCGAGTCCCATTCGCCGCCCATCCCGACCTCGAGGATGATCACGTCGACAGGCGCGTCGGCGAACGATGCGAAAGCCAGCAATGTCAGGGCCTCGAAGAAGGTCAGCGGCGACTCGCCCTCCCCCTCGAGCTCGGTATCGACCATCAGCAGATAGGGCTGGATGTCGTCCCAGTTGCGCACGAGCGCCTCGTTCGTGATGGGGTCGCCGTCGATCATGATGCGCTCGTTGACCCGGATGAGGTGCGGGCTCGTCAGCAGACCCGGCCGCAGGCCGGTGGCGCGCAGGAGCGATTCGATCATGCGGCTCGTCGAGGTCTTTCCGTTCGTGCCGGTGATGTGCACGACGGGGGCGGAGCGCTGCGGCTCCCCGAGCAGTTCGGCGGCGCGACGCGTGGGTTCGAGGCGCAGGCGCGGCTGCGCCTCGCCCACCCGGGCGAGCAGTTCCTCGTAGACGCGATCGGCGTCGCGCTGGAACTCCGCGTCGTCGGATGCGGCCCCTGCGTCGTCGCTCACGCGCGCTCCAGTTCGATGGTGATTGCCGAGCCGGCGCCGACCGGCACCGTCCCGCTCCCAGCCTCGTCGGCGGCAGGCGACGTGGCAAGCGACGTGGCAAGCGTCTCCCCGGCGATCAGGTCGCGGTGGCTCTCGATCGCGGCGACCGCGGCGGCATCGCCGGAGAGCCGCAGCGCGATGCGATCGCTCACCTCGAGACCGGCATCCTTGCGGGCCTGCTGCACGGCGCGCACGACGTCGCGCGCGAGGCCTTCGGCCTCGAGCTCCGGGCTCACGGCGGTGTCGAGCACGATGAACCCACCGCCCGGCAGGAAGGCGATCGCGCTCGCCGGATCGGCAGCCTCCATCACGAGCTCGTACTCGCCGATCTCGAGCGCGGTTCCGTCGACGATGACGGCGTCGCCGTCGTCGAGCCGGTCGAGACGCCACTCGCCCGCTTTCGCCGCCTGGATGACCCGCTGCACGTCCTTGCCGAGCCGCGGCCCGAGGGCGCGCGCGTTGATGCTGAGGCGGCGCGTGATGCCGTGATCGCGCAGGCTCGACTCCTCCAACGGGACCAGCTCGACCGTCTTGACGTTCACCTCGTCGCGGAGGATGGCGGCGAGTGTGTCGAGGCCGGACGGGTCGGCCACCACCGTCAGGCGCGCGAGCGGGAGCCGGACGCGCAGATTGCGGGCCTTGCGCAGGGCCAGGCCCGACGAGGCGATCTCGCGCACCGCATCCATCGACTGCACCAACTCGGGATCCCGCGGGAACCCGGCCGGGTCCGGCCAGTCAGCGAGGTGCACGCTGCGCCCCTCGGTCAGCCCGCGCCAGATCTCCTCGCTGACCAGCGGGAGAAGCGGCGCGGCCATGCGGCAGAGCGTCTCGAGCACCGTGTAGAGGGTGTCGAAGGCCTCGGTGTCGGTCCCGTCCCAGAACCGGTCACGGCTGCGGCGCACATACCAGTTGGTCAGCACGTCGCCGAAGTCGCGCAGCGCGTTCGCGGCGAACGGGCTGTCGAGGTCGTCGAGGTGCTCGGTGACCTGGTCCAGCACCTCGGCCGTCTTGGCGAGGATGTACCGGTCGAGCACGTGGGTGCTGTCCGTGCG
>DATHJG010001031.1:0-2929 GCA_035489875.1 Solirubrobacteraceae bacterium
CGCGATGTGGAACCCGCCGATCACCGATCCCGCGACGGCCGCCCGCCGCTCGCCGCTCGCCGAGGCCGCCGACCTGCTCGCCGAGCTCGTCGTCGAGGGAGCGCGCACGATCGTGTTCATGAAGTCGCGCAAGGCGGTCGAGCTGATGTCGCGGTTCGCGCAGGTGGCGCTCGAGGACCTCGGGCGGCCGGAGCTGGCCGAGCGGATCGCGCCCTACCGCGCCGGCTACACGCCGCAGCAGCGGCGCGAGCTGGAGCGGCGGCTGGTCGAGGGCGAGCTGCTCGGCGTGGTCTCGACCGACGCGCTGGAGCTGGGGATCGACATCGGCTCACTCGACGCAGCGATCTGTGTGACGTTCCCCGGCACGGTCGCGTCGCTGCGCCAGATGTGGGGGCGGGCGGGCCGGCGCGGGCGCGGGCTCGCGGTGTACGTCGCGGGCGAGGACGCGCTCGACCAGTTCTTCTGCCGCCATCCCGACGAGTTCCTCGACCGGCCCGTCGAGGCGGCGATCCTCGATCCGTTCAACGAGCAGATCCACGCGGCGCACGTGCTGTGCGCCGCGCACGAGGGGCCGATCGAGCCGGCCGACGCCGAGTGGCTCGGGCCGGAGCTGGAGCTCACCGCGGAGCGGCTCGAGGCGGCCGGCGAGCTCCGCCGGCGCCCGGGCGGCACGTTCGTCCCGCGCCACGCCGGCGAGTACCCGGCCGGGGCGGTCTCGCTGCGGTCGACCGGGCGCGACGGGTTCACGATCGTCGAGGTCGCGTCGGGCGAGCTGCTCGGGACGGTCGACGCGGGGCGCGCGTACTACACCACGCACGAGGGCGCGGTCTACCTGCACGGCGGCCGGGCGTTCGAGGTCACGGCGCTCGACCTGGAGCTGCGGCGCGCGCTGGTGCGGCCGTTCGAGGGCGACTGGTACACGCAGGCCAAGCGCGAGACCGACATGTACATCGAGCGGCTCGACGACCGGCGGGAGTGGCTCGGCGTCCGGATCTCGTTCGGCACGGTCGTGGTGACCGAGCAGGTCGTCGCCTACCAGACCCGGCGGCTCAGGGACCACGAAGTGCTCGACCTGGTCGGATTGGATCTGCCGCAGTCGTCGTTCTCCACCCAGGCGCTGTGGTACGAGCTGCCGGAGGGCGTCGTGTCGAGCGCGATCCCGCTCGACAGGCTGCTCGGCTCGCTCCACGCGGCCGAGCACGCGCAGATCGCGGTGCTCCCGCTGCTGGCGATGTGCGACCGCTGGGACATCGGCGGGCTCTCGACCAACCTGCATCCGCAGACCGGCGGGCCGACGATCTTCATCTACGACGGGCATCCCGGGGGGATCGGGATCACCCGGCGCGGGTTCCTCGCGTTCGATGCGCTGGTCGACGACGCGCACCGGCTGATCAGCGAGTGCCCGTGCGAGAAGGGCTGCCCGTCGTGCGTGCAGTCGCCCAAGTGCGGGAACCTCAACGAGCCGCTTTCCAAGCTCGGGGCGGCCGAGCTGATGGGGCGGATGCTGGCGTTCGAGCGGTCCTAACGGACGCTCCTTCTGGCGCTGTGCGGCGGCGAACGCCTCGACCGGCGTTGCGGCGCCGGCGGCGAGCGCGTGGGGCAGCGCGCGCTCGCTCCGGTTGAGGCCGTCGGTGCGCCAGGCAGCGCATCGCGCCACGGAGCACGTCGCCTCCGATTCCGGCGGCGCGGAGCCGCTCCACCGCGCTGTCGCCGTTCGTCACGTGCAGCACGGAGAGAGTGTCGCGCAGGATCCCGTGCAGCATTGGCTGGCGTCCCGCGCGGCGCCGAGACTTTTCATGCCATGCGTCGCCTGCCATTCCTGGCGTGCGCCATCACGCTGCTCGCCGCCCCCGCCACCGCTCAAGCGTCCGGTTCCGACACCGGCGGCGCGTCCGCGCCGCCGTCCGGCGGCGGCGCGACGTACGGGCAGCCGGTTCAGAAGGTTCGCCGCGACTCCCGCTCTTCCTCCCGGCCCATGGCGACCGCGTTCGCCGTCGCACCGACGGCGCTGGCCGCCGGCGCCCCCGCGACGTTCACCTTCCGCGTCGACGGCCGGATGCGCGCGGTCCGCGTGCGGATCGAGCTGACGCGTACCGGCGCCGCAGGCCCGTCCAAGCGCCTCCGGCTGGGCTACAAGCGCACCGGCGTGCGGCACACGCATGTCTGGACGCCGGCCGCGGGCGAGCTCCCCGCCGGCGAGTACGCGGTCACGCTGCACGCGTTCGACGACGCCGGCCGCACCCTCCGTCGCACCGCGCAGGCCTCCGGCCGCAGCCGGCTCACGCTCCAGGTCGCCCCGCCGCCGGTCCCGGCCGGCACCGGGACCTTCCCGATCCAGGGCCCGTACACGTTCGGCGGCGAGGACGCCCGCTTCGGCGCGGCGCGCGACGGCCACATCCACGAGGGCCAGGACGTCACCGCCGCCGACGGAACGCCGCTCGTGGCGCCCGTCGCGAGCTTCGTCTACTGGATCGCGGTCCAGCCCAAGGGCGCCGGCCACTACGTCGTGCTGCGCGCGCCCGACGGGACCGACTACGTCTTCATGCACCTCAAGGCTGGCTCGATCACCGCGGTCAAGGGAGCGGCGCTCGCCGCCGGCCAGCCGTTCGCCCAGGTCGGCAGCACTGGGGCCTCCTCGGGCCCTCACCTGCACTTCGAGATCTGGCCACAGGGCTGGTACTCGTCCAAGGAATCGAAGCCGACAGACCCGCTCCCGCAGCTCTTGGCGTGGGCGGGGACGCGCTAGCCTGTTCGCCCGCGGCGAGATAGCTCAGTTGGTAGAGCACACGACTGAAAATCGTGGTGTCCCCGGTTCGAGTCCGGGTCTCGCCACTCGGGATTGCCCTGCAAAGCGCTGCTTTTTACGGCGCTTTTCCTTTGACTCCTGAGTCCGGTGTATTGGCGTTTCGAGGGCTCGTGGCCCAAACGT
>DATHJG010001032.1:0-4319 GCA_035489875.1 Solirubrobacteraceae bacterium
CCGACGCAGCCATCCACGCGATCCTCACGTTCGCGCAGACGACGTCGTCGGTCAACGGCACCGACAAGGGCTCGTCGACGTCGACGAAGGCTTGGGACTGGAAGGGCAACCACCAGGTCCGCTAGCCCGAAGCGGTTCTCACCTCGAGGAGTTCCGCGGCGCCCCGGCCCTGGCCGGGGCGCCGCTGTCGTTCATGCCGCAGGCTGTTCGTCTCCTCGGACGGCGGGGAGAAGCGGCGCCCGTATCGGCTGTGGCGCCAATCCAGAGCACGTCTTCAACGGCACGGAACCCTGAGCGATGGTCGCGCTGCGATCCGGCGCGCAGCCGCGCGGTCCAACACGTTCCTCACCCGGCTTCCCTGACGACATCCCGAAGCGCGACGGTGAGGCGTCGCGCGACGAGTCGGGCGCTCAGCCTAGGTGGCATCCGGTTGGCCCGCCGGCGACGGCCGGAGCAGCGACGCGCCGATGGCGGCCGCCAGGCAGCCGACGATCACGGCGAGCGACACCCATGACGGCATGTGCCAGACGTCGGTCAGGAGCATCTTGGCGCCGACGAAGCCGAGGATCATGGCCAACCCGACGTTGAGGAAGTGGAAGCGGTCCATCATGCCGCGCAGCAAGAAGTAGAGGCTCGTCATACCGAGCAGGCTGAAGGCGTTGGCTGCGAAGACGACGTAGGTGTCCCGCGTGACGGCGAAGATCGCGGGCACAGAGTCGACCGCGAAGAGCACATCGAAGGCGGCGACCATGGCGAGACAGGCGAGCAGCGGTGTCGCGATGCGGCGGCCACCGACGCTGCTGAAGAATCGCTCCCCGTCGTAGTCGCCGATTGGCGTGACCCTCCGCAACGCACGCATGGCGAACGTGTGCTCGACATCGACCGGCTCGTCCGACTGCCGGGCGAGCTTGATCGCGGTGAGGACGAGGAACGCGCCGAAGATGTAGATCGTCGCGTGGAACGCGTCGAGCGCTGCGGCACCGGCGAGGATGAAGATGGTGCGCAGGATGATCGCGCCGGCGATCCCCCAGATCAGCACGCGACGCTGCGATGCAGGCGGCACCCGAAAGTAGGCCAGCAGCACCGCGAAGACGAACAGGTTGTCGAGCGACAGGCTCTTCTCGATGAGGAAGCCCGTGAGGTATTGGCCTGCCGCCTCTCCGCTCGAGATCACGGCCAGGACGGCGGTGAACGCGAGGCCGAGCGCCGTCCATGCGGCCGACCACAGAGCGGCCGTGCGCAGGTTGGTGGCGGAAACGCCTCGTCCGACCGCCTTGAGGTCGAAGAGGAGCAGCGCCGCAACGGCGGCAGCGAGCAGGATCCATGCAGCAGCGGACATCGGTATGAGACCTCCAGCAGTCGACGGTGACGTGGAGGTTTCTCCCGTCCGCGGCACAGGCCGGGACCGACGCGCCGGGCCACAGAGGGCCGTGCTGACGTACGCGCCGTTCGCAGGGGTACTTCCCTTCGCGGCGGAGCTTACACGCCGCCGTAGAAAGCCGAGACATCGCGGCGCCGCGCAAGGCGCCGGACGCGTTTCGGAGAGGCCCTGGCCGCGGCCCCCGGCTCAGCGCTGCTTCGTGAACGGGCCCTGGATGGCGAACACGTAGCCCGGCGTCTGGATGTTCGCGAACAGGATCTTCTTGTCGTGGGAGAAGGTCGGGCCGGTGAACTCCGACTCGTCGGGATCGTCGTTGCGGGCGAAGAAGAACGCCTCGCCGCTCTCAGTGGAGCCCACGAGGTGCTGCTTGCCCTCGCCGTCCTCGGCGATGATCAGCCCCCCGTACGCGGAGACCGTGATGTTGTCCGGGCCGTCGGGATCGCCGTCCTGGTCCAGTGGCGTGTAGGCGAAGTGCAGCTTCAGCTCGATCGTGTCGGCGAGCGGGTCGAGGAACCAGATCTGGCCGTCGTGCTGGGCGGCGCTGCCGTCGGTGAGGCGGGCGTACGAGCAGACGAAGTACGCGCCGCCGTCGCCCCACCACATGCCCTCGAGCTTGCGGCTGCGCGTGATCTGCGCGTCGGTGAACTGCTTGCGCGTCGAGAGCGTCGTCGCGTCGCGGTCGGGCACCACGACCCATTCCGCCTTGTACGTCGTGCCCGGCGTCGTCGCCACCGACAGGTCCGGGACGTGTGCGCCGGCGAGCGTCGACGCCTTGAGCGCCTCGAGCACGCCGGCGTCGTCGGCGAGGGTGCGCAGCACGCCCTTTCCGAGCGGCAGCGCGTCCTCCGGCGGGGTCCACCGATACAGGAGGCCGTTCGGGTTGCCGGCGTCCTCGGTGAGGTAGATCACGCCCGTGTCGGGATCGACGACGAGCGCCTCGTGCGCGTAGCGTCCCAGCGCCTTGATCGGCTTGGGATCGCGGTTGGCGTCCTGGTCGTAGGGGTCGACCTCGAAGACGTAGCCGTGCGGCTTGCTCTCGCCGCGGAGGCTCTCGGCCTCCTCGCAGGTGAGCCACGTGCGCCACGGCGACTTGCCGCCCGCGCAGTTGTTGTGGGTGCCGGCCAGGCTCACGTACTCGCGGATTCGGTTGCCGTGCTTGTCGACCTCGACGTTCGTCGTGCCGCCGCCGGCCACCGGGTCGTACGTGAACTCCGGGATCCGCGGGACGGGGTCGGGCTCGCCGCCGCCGACCTCGTGGTTGACGACGAGCACGCTGCCGTTCCCGCCGTGGCGGACGAAGCTCGCGGTGCCGTCGGGATCGGAGGGCGTCGGCTCACCGGACTCGAGCGTTGTGACGCCCGACTGCGCCACGATCGTGTAGCTGAAGCCGGCGGGAAGCGACAGAAGCCCGGCCGGGTCGTCGACGAGCGCGCCGTAGCCCACCTGGCCCTTCGATGCCTTCGCGGCGGCGCCGCCCTTGGCGCTCGCGGGCGCCGCGCCGAAGAGTCCGGCGTAGCTGCCGCTCAGGGCGATGCCGACGCCGGTCGCGGAACGGGCGAGGACGGACCGGCGCGAAAGCCCGCTCGGCTCCTCGTCGGTCTCCCTGTCGAAACGGACGTCAGGTGACGTGCTCATGCATCACTCCTCGATCGGGAAGAACGCGGGCCAGGATCACCACCGCCCGGGCCGACCAGGTGAAGGAACCGTGAAACCGCGGAGCGGCAGCGCCCGCGCGATCGACTCCGGGGACCAGGGCAGGCAGCACCGCGAGAGGAGCGAGAAGAGTCCCGCGTTCAAGACCCAGGAAGATCGAAGGTGCCTCGACCATCACGGACTACGGCACCGTCTCCGGGCCCTTGTCGACGTACCGCGCGCGGAACGTCCGGAGCGCGTCGAAGACCTTGTCGCTCATCTCCTTGCAGCCCAGCCTCTGCGTCCAGGCGGTCGCCGCGACCACGTAGGGCATGTCCGTCGCGTTCTCGTGGAGCAGCATGTGGTAGCCGTCGTTCTGCTCGGCCAGCAGCGCCTCGAGCTTCGCGACGTCCGCCGCCGATGTGCCCTTGGCGTACTGGACGTTGATGCGCCCGTGCTCGAGCGTGTGGACGAGCATCCCGAGGTTCGGCGTCGTACCCGGCGTGTAGACGCCGTCCTGGTACCAGTCGGGGAAGTGCGTGCCAGACGTCGGCGGGTTCGTCTTGTAGTCGGCCGCCGTGAAGTCCTTCTCCTCGTGGTCCGCCCCCTCGTACTTCGCGTTCTCGATGTCGCAGCCGGCCGCCTTCACTGCCTCGTTCAGGTCGGAGGTCTCCTGGGCGGGGAGCTTGGCCGCCGCCGCGGCGCGCGGCGCTTCAGCCTCCGTCTCGTCGTCGCCACCGCCGATCACGCCGGCGAGGGCGAACACGATGGCCGCAACCGCGACGAGGCCGAGCAGCCCTCCGCCCACCATGGTCACCCGCTTGCGTCGAGTTGCCGCTCCTGCTTCCGCGGCCTCGCGCTCGAGCCGCTCTCTGCGGCGGGCCTCCTTCTGCTCCTGCCGACTGGCCACTAGTGGTCCTCCCCGTTGATTGTGATCTCGTGTCTGTGCTCGCGGCGGTCCCTGATCCGCCCGACGATGATCATCGCGACGAGCAGCACGAGCGGAGCGAGGTAGGCGAGCTGCGCGGCCCAATGGCCCGCGTGCGCGAACACGGTCATCCCTTGCTCGCCTCCGAGAGCAGCCAGAGCGCAAGCGCGGTGAAACCGACCATTATCGCGAGCATCCAGTACTGCGAGCGGGTCGCCAGCCGCGCGTCGTCGTAGACGACGAGCGCCCGATCGTGCGCGAGCACGAGCGCCGCGAGGTGGCCGGCGAGCACGAGGCCGAGCTGGATGTACCAGAATGCCTCGGCGCCGACTACGCCGTAGTTGATGCTCCACGTCGCGGTCCCGAACAGGTTCCAGC
>DATHJG010001033.1:0-2056 GCA_035489875.1 Solirubrobacteraceae bacterium
CTTCACTCACGCGCCGCGTCGCGCGCCACGCCACCCCGGCGCCGACCGTCGCCCGCATGCCCGGCGTCGGCACGCGCAGCGCACGGGCGTCCCGTCGAACGCGCGCACCGCGCAGCGCCCCGATCGGTGCACCCGAGACGATCGTGAGCGACTCGACCGCAGCCGCCGAGTCCGCCAGCGTGACGATCGCCGACCACGTCCTGGCCACAGCGTCGGCCGCGGGCGCCGACGCAGGGAGCGCCCGCGCCCACGCGAGGCTCACCGACAGCGCCGCAGCCGCAGGCGCAGAGTCCGCCGTCGCGCGTGCCCGGCCGATCGCGCGCGCCAGCGAGTCGATCGCCGCGACGGAATCCGCCGTCGACTTCAGGAACACCTTGAGCGCGCTGAGCTGCTCGCTGGCCGGCGCGGAGTCCGCCGTGGCCTTCAGCCTCGCGGTGGCCCTGGCCACGGCATCCGCCGCGGGCGCGGCGTCATCGCCCGCGCGCGACACCGCAGCCAGGCGCGACACCGCGTCCGTCGCCGAAGCAGCGTCACCGGTGACCTCCACCATGCCGTGCTGGCGCGTGACGGCGTCCGACGCTGGCGCGGCGTCCGCCGTGCCCGTCACCTTGGCCTGGCCCGTCAGCACCGATTCAGCGGCCGGCGCCGAATCCCCAAGCGCGCGCGGGGCGCTGAGCTGCCGCGTGATCGCGTCACTCGCCGAAGCCGAATCGCTCCCGGCGCGCGATCCGGTGAAGCTGCGCGAGACCGCAGCTGACGCCGGAGCGCTGTCGGACACCGACGCCGCGCCCGCACCCGACACCGACACGGCCTCGCTTGCAGGCGCCGCGGCGGCCAGGGCGCGCACGAACGTGCCCTGCCGCGTCCCCGTCTCGCTCGCCGGTGCCGCGTCGCTCGTGGCGCGCGGGAACGACGCCGCGCGACTCAGCGCCGCGCTCGCCGGTGCGCTGTCGCCGGTGGCTCGCGCCTGGACGGTCTGGCGCACCATGGACTCCGCCGCCGGAGCCGAAGCGGGCAGCGCCCGCGCGTACGCCTCCGACTCGCTGAGCGCCCCGCCGGCCGGCGCGGAGTCGCTGACCGCCCGAACGCCGATGAAGCCGCGGCTCGCCGCCTCGCCGGCCGGCCCGGAATCCGCCGTGGCACGGGATCCCGTGAAGCTGCGCGCCACGGTCTCGGTGGCCGGGGCGCTGTCGGCGACCACCCGTCCGCGCGAGGCGACTCCGGCGACCGCATCGCTGGCCGGCCCGGAATCCGTCGTGGCCCTGGACACGACCGACGAGCGCGACACGGCGTCGCTCGCCGGAGCGCTATCAGCGGTCGCGCGCGCACGCGCCGCGGTCCGCGTCAGCGCCTCGGCAGCCGGCGCGGAGTCGGCGACGCCGCGCGCCTGCGTCGCCTGCCGTCCTGCCGCCTCCAACGCCGGGGCGCTGTCGGCGGTTGCCCTGGCTCGCTGGACCGTGATACCCAGGCCCTCCGACGCCGGAGCGGAGTCACCCGTGGCGCGGGCCTGCGCCGTCTGACGGGCGTGCGTCAGCGACGCGGGCGCAGAGTCCGCTGTGACGCGGGCCTGCGTGAGCTGGCGGGTAACCGCGTCCGTCGCGGGAGCAGAGTCGGCCGTGGCGCCGGTGAACGTGCCCCCGCCGGCCGGAACGCCCTTGATCTCGACGGCGACCGCCGTGTGGCGCTGCGTCGGAGCGGTCATGCCGACCGTCTTGTTGCCCGCTGCCCCCGCGTTGCTGTAATAGCCGGCGTAGAAGGTATACCCGGTGGTGACTACGCCCCCGGCCTCCTCCTGAGTAAACGCGCCAGCGTCCGTCGTTCGGTAGGTCGCTGCCGTGACCGCAGGAGCATCCCAGTCGTTGCTCGCGAACTCGATCGCCGAGTCTTCGAAAACGCCGACCAAAGGTATCGACGGCGCACCAGTCTCGAAGCTGATCGACGTTTCTCCGGACTGCCCGATGCCGCCGTGGTTGTGATAGGCGACCGCCCGGAACCCGTAGTCGGATGCCGTGTAGTTCATCGCCACCGTCACCGACTGGTCCGTTGGCACGATGCA
>DATHJG010001034.1:0-2700 GCA_035489875.1 Solirubrobacteraceae bacterium
CGAGGTCGGGCTCGTGCTGGGCGCGCTCCTGGGCTGGCTCTCGCGCCGCAAGCGCACGGCGTAGGGTGCGCCGGTGAGCCCCGGGCCCCGTGCCGCCGGGCAGTTATCCGAAACGCCGATGCGGATCCGCGCGCTGAGCGCGAAGACGCTTGGCGTGCTCGCGGTCGTCGGACTGGTGGTGGCGTTCTCGCTCAGCTCGACGCTGGTGAAGCGAGCCGAATCGCCTGGGGTCTTGGTGGCGTTCTGGCGGATGGTCGCGGTGAGCGTGATATGGAACGTGGTGCTCTGGAGCACGGGCCGGCGGGTCACGATGCGTGACGTGCGCCAGGTGTTCGTGCCGGGCGTCCTCTTCGGCTTGAACCTGGCGGTGTTCTTCGCCGGGGCGACGCACAACAGCGTCGCCAATGCCGCGCTGATCGGGTCGCTCGCCCCGTTCTTCATCGTGCCGGTTGGCGCGTGGCTGTTCGCCGAGTACATCGAGCCGCGGGCGCTGGTCTTCGCGCTGGTCGCGTTCGGCGGCGTCGCCCTGGTGCTGTTGAGCGCGCCGCCGAACGGTGACGCGTCGCTGGAGGGCAACGTGTTCGGCGTGATCGCGATGCTGCTCCTGGTCGGGTATGTCGCGTCGACCAGGCACTTTCGCCGGGAGATGGATGTCACGACGTTCATGGCGGCGATCTGTCCGATCGCGGCCGTGGCGGTGCTTCCGCTGGCCGTCGCTCACGGCGACATGTTCGGGCTGAGCGGCACCGGCTGGACGTACATGCTGATCCTCACATTCACCAGCGGGGTCGCGGCTCAGGGTCTGTTGGTGTTCGCGCAGAAGACGATCCAGATCGGCACGATCGCGATCGCTCAGGTGGCCCAGCCCGCCCTCGCGGTCGTGTGGTCGTTCCTGATGCTGGGCGAGGTGGTCAACGACCGGCAGGTCGCGGGCATCGCGATCGTCACCGCAGGGCTGCTGGCGTTCGTCGTGCTCAACCAGCGCGGCGGTCGTCTGCTCAAGCGAGCTGCCTGACCGCTCGCGCGTCGGTCCGGTCGCGCTCGGTGATGAAGTGCGAGGCGGTCTCCATGCGCCGGTCGGCGGCTTGGCCCAGGTTCCTTGCGGTGGCGACGTCGCCGGCGTCGAGCGCGATGCGCGCGAGCGCGTCGAGGGCGAAGACCTCGACGGGGGCGTCGTCGTTGCTGCGCGCGGCGTCGAGGATCTGGCCGAGTCGCTGCTCGGCGCCGGCGACGTGATCCTCGGCGTCGAGCGCCGCCAAGAGGCAGTCGCCGAGGGCGGCTTGTTCTCCGCCCCCGGCGTCGCGGTGCCACGCCGCGGCCGCTTGGAGCGCGGCGCGCGCCGGCGCGACCCGCCCGAGCGCGCGCAGAACGCGCCCGAGATGAACCCGGGCGAGCGCGGCCAGGCGTACGTCGCCGACCGCTGCGGCCTTCTCGATCGCGAGCGTCAGCGTGTCCGCACCGGTCGCGTAGTCACCGGCTTGGCACTGCGCGCGTCCGAGGCTGGAGAGTTGGTAGGCCTCGGTCTGGAGAAAGCCGAGCCGGCCCGACGTCTCGGCTGCCCGACCGATGTCCTCGACGGCATCGTCGAACCGATGCTCGACCCGGGCCAGCTCGCCCAGCATGGCGTCACGACGAACCCGCATCCACGGGTCATCGACGGTGCGCAGCCAGTGCTCGACCTGGTTGCGGGCCTCGGCGGCGCGCCCGCGGTCACCGGCTGAGATCGCGGCTCTGGCGGCGAAGAGCGCGTTCGCGGCCTGATCCCATGGTCGGTCGAGTTCGTCGTACAGCGCCTTGCTGCGAGCGGTGAGCCTCAGCGCGTGCTCCCACTCGCCGTGATGCGAGACGACGTACGCGAGGTGGTAGCCGCAGCGCGCCTGGAGGTCGGGGTCGTCGATCGTGTCGGCGATCTCGATGGCGGCAGCCACGTTCCGGCGGGCCGGCTCGAGATGTCCCGTCGACGCTTGGATCCACGCCGCGAGCAGCAGCGCACTGGCCCGGTCGCGGACCGGGGCCGTGTCGCCTGCGGCGTCCAGGGCGGTCAGGATGCGTTGTGCGCCTCGGCTGTCGCCCAGGACGATCCAGGCCCAGCCGAACCCGTTCACGATGTCCAGCGCGCGCAGCGGGTCACGCCCTGCGCTCCAGGCCAGGGCGGCGTCGATGTTCGCCCGCTCGGTGTGAGCGAAGGCGAGATGCTCGGCCTGCCGAGCGCTGCGCACGCCTTGCGTGGACGATCCCGCCGCGGCGGCGAACCATGCGGCGTGCGCGTCCAGGCCGCGGTCGAACAGCCCCGCGTCGGTCATCGCTTCCAGCGCGAACGCGCGGATGCTGTCGAGCAGCCGGTAGCGGGGCGCCGATCCGCCGCCGTGCTCGGCGATCAGAAGCGAACGGCTCGCGAGTCGCCCGAGCACGTCGATCGCGGTTGACCGGGGCACATCGAGGGCTGCCAGCACGGACTCGACCGCCGGAAGGGGCGCGCCGCCGGTGAACGTCGCCAGCGCCCACAGGCCCCGCTGGTCGTCGGGGAACAGCAGCTCGTAGCTCCAGCGGATCGTCGCTCTGAGTGCCCGGCGTCGCTCCGGCTTGCGGCTGGTCGGGTCGTTCAACACGCTGAAGCGATCGTCGAGGCGACGGGCGATCTCCTGGACCGACAGGGTCTTGGTTCGCGCCGCGGCGAGCTCGATCGCCAGCGGCAGGCCG
>DATHJG010001035.1:0-2842 GCA_035489875.1 Solirubrobacteraceae bacterium
GGCGCTCCTGTTCGCCCCCACGGCGAGTTGGGGGCACGGCGGCGTCTCGGGGCGGTTGACGGAGCGCGAGCTGGTGCGAGCCGAGACGCGATTGCTCGGCGCGGAGCACGCGGCCGAGCACGCGAGCGTGCGGCGGTTCGAGCGGCGGGCGCGGGCGCGCTGGCTGCTCCTCTCGCCGACACAGCGCCGGCGCGTGGCCGCGCGCCGGGAGCGGGCGACCGCACGGGCGGCCCAGGCCGACAATCCGACGGCCGACGGCACCTGGAACGGCCAGTTCGCGATCCCGGTCGCGGGCACCCATGCCGCGCTGCTGCCGACCGGCAAGGTTCTGTGGTTCAACCGCGTGGACGGCAACGACCCGGTCCCCGAGGCGGCCGCGTATCTGTGGGATCCGAGCAAGCGGGTGGGCGATCCCGCGGCGCTCCGGTCGGTGCCACCGCCGGTGAACCCGGACACCGGGCTTCCGGTGAACCTGTTCTGCGCGGGGCAGTCGCTGCTGGCGGACGGCCAGCTGCTCGTCACCGGGGGCAACCTCGCGTTCGAGACCGCGACGACCGATTGGAAGGGGCTCAACCGGGTCTACACGTTCAACCCCTGGACGGAGCAGTGGGCCGAGCAGCCGCGGATGGCCCACGGTCGGTGGTACCCCACCCAGACGTTGCTGCCCGACGGTCGCACGATGATCGTGTTCGGCCGCGATGAGACCGGCACGCGCATCAATCCCGAGATCGAGCTCTTCACGCCGCCGGCGACCCGGGGCGGACAGGGCACGGTCACCAAGATCGGCGACTACGGGCCGTCGCTCGCGGGGTCCCCGGTGGGGCCGCAATACTACCCCCACTGGTTCGTGATGCCGAGCGGCAACCTGCTTAACACCGGCCCGGCGCGCGAGGAGTCCTGGGTGCTCCGGCTGACCGGCTCGACGCTGACGTCGGAGGACCGGCCGCTCCCGCAGCGCGAGCACTTCTACGGCACCGGTGTGATGCTCCCCGGCGGCCCGCAGGGGTCGACCCGCGTCGCGCAGATCGGCGGGTTCGGATGGCCCGGCAACGGGGCGAACACGCCGGCCGGCCGGGCTGAGGCGTCACCGATCACCGAGATCTTCGACGAGGCGCAGCCGACCGCCGCGCCGGTCAGCGGGCCAAGCCTCGCCCAGGCCCGTGCGCACCACAACACGGTCCTACTGCCCGACGGCTCGATGGTCACCGTGGGCGGCGGCTACGGCAGCCGCGGCGGGACCCTGCGAACCGCCGGGCCCGAGCACAAGCCGATCGAGATCTGGAACCCCGCGACCAACACCTGGCGGCTCGGCCCCGCCCAGGCCTACAAGCGCGCCTACCACTCCACCGCGCTGCTGCTCCCCGACGCCCGCGTCGTCTCCGCCGGCGACGACGGCGACCCGACGAAGGACCCGGCGCGCCGCACCGACGTGGCCGAGCTCTACGAGCCGTCCTACCTGTTCGCCCCCGGGCCGCGCCCCGCGATCACGGCCGCGCCCGAGACACTGCTCTGGAACCAGCCGTTCAGCGTGCAGACGAGCAGCGCGATCACGCGCGCCGTGCTCGTCGCCCCCGGCGCGACCACGCACGCCAACGACATGAGCCAGCGCCACGTCGAGCTGCGAATCACCCCCAACCGGACCGGCGCCGACCTCGTCGCGCCGCCCGACGCCAACGTCGCGCCGCCCGGCTGGTACATGCTGTTCGGGCTCAGCGCGACCGGCAAGCCCTCGGTCGCCCGCTGGGTCGCGCTGGGCGCTCCCGGTGCGCCCGGCACCGGCGGGTCGAACGCGCCGGCGAACCGCGCGCCCGTGCTGCGCCGCCTCACCGTCAAGCCGCGGGCGTTCAAGGCCGGCAAGAAGGGCGCGCGCGTGCGCTACCGCGCGTCGGAGGCGGCGGTCACCACGTTCAAGGTCAAGCGCGTCGCGAGCGGCGTCCGGCGCGGCGGCCGCTGCAAGCCGCGGCGCGGGCGCAGCGGCAGACGCTGCACGCGCCTCGTCGGCGTTTCCGGCAACTGGCGGCACCGGGCCGCGGCCGGACTGAACGCCCTGCGCTTCCGCGGGCGGGTCGGGGACGTGCGGCTGCGCCCGGGCCGATACCGGCTCACCGCCACCGCCAAGGACGCCGCCGGGGCGAAGTCGCGCGCCGTGCACGCCCCGTTCACGATCATGAAGCGCTGAGTCTGAGCGGGGCCTATCCAGCGGAGAGGGCGGGATTCGAACCCGCGATGGAGATTGCCTCCCCATACTCGCTTAGCAGGCGAGTGCCTTCAGCCACTCGGCCACCTCTCCGAGGCCCGGTCACAGCCCGGGTCCGTGGGCCAGTGTAAAGGCTGGCGCTCGCCGTTACGGCGCGGTAAGGCGGGAGGTCTACTCTCGGTTCATGTTCCTGTTCCGCGAGAAGACCAAGATGATCGACCCCGAGCGCGCGCTGCCCGGGCGGGAGAGCGCGATGCCGGTCCCCGAGCGCCACGACGTGCTCGGCACACCGCTCAGCCCGCCGTTCCCCGAGCAGATGGAGCAGCTGGTCGTCGGGATGGGCTGCTTCTGGGGCGCCGAGCGGCTGTTCTGGAAGCTCGACGGCGTCTACACGACCGCGGTCGGCTACGCGGGCGGGTACACGCCACACCCGACGTACGAGGAGGTCTGCAGCGGCTCGACCGGGCATACCGAGGCCGTACTCGTCGTCTTCGATCCCGCCAAGCGCTCGCTCGACGACATCCTGCGTACCTTCTGGGAGGGCCACGACCCGACGCAGGAGATGCGTCAGGGCAACGATGTCGGCACCCAGTACCGCTCGGCGGTCTACTACGGCTCGGAGGAGCAGCGTGCCGCGATCGAGGC
>DATHJG010001036.1:0-3118 GCA_035489875.1 Solirubrobacteraceae bacterium
AGTTGTTGACCTCGTAGGACTCGGTGCAGTCGCCCTTCTTGCTGCGCGCGACGCAGTGCGACATCTTTTGCGAGACCCAGGTCGAGTCGGGGGAGACGCCCTCGGTGAGCGCCTCGGCGAGTACGAACGGCTTGAACGCGGAGCCCGGCTGGCGCTGGCCCTGCGTGGCGAGGTTGAACGGGCGCGTCGCGTAGTCGTCGCCGCCGACCATCGCGAGCACCTCGCCGCTGTGGTTGTCCACCGCGACGAGCGAGGCGCGCGGGCCCTCCTTGCTGGGCAGCCACGCGTCGACCGCCTGCTGGGCGGCCTCCTGCAGCCGCACGTCGAGCGTCGTCTGCACGGTCAGGCCGCCCTCGAACGCCTTGCGCGCGCCCTCCTGCCCGCCGCCGAGCTTGTCGACGACCTGCTGCTTGACCCACGACGTGAAGTACGGGTACTCCGTGTCCTCCAGCGGCGGCCGGATGTCGTTGCGCGTCGGGAGCGAGCGCGAGAGCGCCTCCTCCTGCTGCGCGGGCGTCAGGTAGCCCTGCTCGACCATCCGCTGGAGCACGAGCGCGCGGCGCTCGGCGGCGGCCTGCTTGTTGCGCAGCGGGTCGTAGCCGCTCGGCGACGCGACCATGCCGGCGATCAGCGCGGCCTCCTCGGGCGCGAGCACCTGGGCGCACTTCGGGTTCTCGCCCGCCCCGCAGCCGGGGTGGTTGGAGCCGAAGTACGTGCGGGCGGCGGACTCGATGCCGTACGCGCCGTTGCCGAAGTAGATCGTGTTGAGGTAGTTCCTGAGGATCCGCTCCTTGGACCACTTGCGCGTGATCTGGTAGGCGAGCGCGGCCTCGCGCAGCTTGTTGAACAGCGTGCGCTCGTCCTGGGCGGCGAGCGCGTTCTTCACGAACTGCATCGTGATCGTGGAGCCGCCCTGGACCGCCTGCTGCGCGCGCACGTCCTGCCACAGCGCGCGCCCGATGCCGCGGATGTCGATGCCGGCGTTGGTGTAGAAGCGCCGGTCCTCGATCGCGATGATCGCCTGCTTCATCCGCGGCGAGATCTCCTCGGACTTCAGGAAGATCCGCTTCTGGCTGCCGGTCAGCAGGCCGAGCGGCTCGCCGTTGCGGTCGGTCAGCGTCGAGTTCGCGCCGCTCTGCTCCTCCAGCCGGGGCAGGTCGTACGTGATCGCCATCATCATCCCGAACACGGTCGAGACGACCGCGAGGATCCCGAGGCCGAGCAGCACGCCGAGCACGCGCAGCTTGCGAATCCGCACGTGCCGCGGGCCGGTCTCCTCGCGGAGCATCGACGGACGCTCGTCCGGGGGGACGGCGGGAGCGACCGGCTTTGCCCGCCGGGCCCGCCGGCCGCGGGGCTGCGGCGGCTCCGGCTCCTCCCCGGCCCCGTAGGCGTGGTGCGCGTACGGGTCGACGGCCGGCCCACCCTCGGGCGGGGTGCGCGTGGCAAGGTCGCCGTCGGGTCCGTGGATGTCGCGCTCGGATTCGCTCATGTGTCAGGGCGACGAGCCCGCCCTTCCGGCGGGCCGCCCGGACCCCTCTCGGGAGCGTGGTGCGGCTGCCTCCGAGCGGGTCTCGAACAACGCGGATTCCGGCCGCGCGAGGGTGAGACATTACCATTGGCCCGGATGGAAGAGCCTTCCTCCGACGCCGCCCGGACCGCGGCGCACCTGGCCCGGAACGCGGTCGAGAGCCTGCCCGACGGCGTCCTCGCCGAGCGCCTCGCGGAGGGCCGGCCGCTGCGCGTGAAGCTCGGCCTGGACCCGACCGCGCCCGACCTCCACCTCGGCCACACCGTCGTGCTCGCCAAGCTGCGCGAGTTCCAGGACGCCGGCCACGTCGTCGTGCTGATCGTCGGCGATTACACCGCGCGCGTGGGCGACCCGTCCGGGCGCTCGGTCGCGCGGCCGGTCCTGACGGGCGAGCAGATCGACGCGAACGCCGAGACCTACCGGCGGCAGGCGGCGAAGGTGCTGCGGATGGACGACGAGCACTTCGAGCTGCGCCACAACTCGGAATGGCTCGACATGCGGGCGGAGGACATGTTCCGGCTCGCCCGCCACCCCACGGTCGCGCAGCTCCTGGCGCGCGACGACTTCGCGAAGCGCTTCAAGGCCGACGAGCCGATCTCCCTGCTCGAGCTGCTCTACCCGGTGCTGCAGGGCTACGACTCGGTCGCGGTCCGCGCGGACGTGGAGCTCGGGGGCACCGACCAGACGTTCAACCTCCTGATGGGGCGGCAGATCCAGCAGGCCTACGGGCAACTGCCCCAGAGCGTGCTCACGCTGCCGCTCCTGACCGGGGTCGACGGCGAGCAGAAGATGTCGAAGTCGTTCGGCAACGCCATCGGCGTGACGGAACGGCCCGCGGAGATGTACGGCAAGACGCTGCGGATCCCCGACGAGCTGATCGGGCAGTGGTACTCGCTGCTGCTCGGCGCCCACCCGCCGGAGGAGCTCGGCCCCCGCGACGCCAAGCGCGCGCTCGCGCGCGCGCTCGTGACGCGCTTCCACTCGGAGGCCGACGCAGTGGCGGCCGAGGCGCGCTTCGACCGCTTGCACATCGCGCACGAGCTGCCGGACGAGATCGAGGAGGTGACCGTGCACAGCGTGAACGGGACGCTCCACCTCCCGGCGGTGATCGCCGACGCGTTCGAGCGCTCCCGCTCGGAAGCGCGCCGGATGTTGGCGCAGGGCGGCGTCAAGCTCGACGGAGAGACGGTCGAAGGCGGCGTCCTGGACGTCCCGTCGGCGTCGCTCGACGGGCGCGTGCTGCAGCTCGGGAAGCGGCATTTCCGGCGCCTACGCGTGGTCTGAGCAACCGGGTCCGCCAATACGCCGGTTCCCGGTCTTCCATTCGGACCGCGCCCTGCTACTCTGCGCAGCCGCTGTGGAGAGCGGCGCGCGCCGGGGGAACCGCCCCGGACCTTCCGAAGGGCAGGAACGTGCGCTAGACTCTATTGCCCGCTCGGGGGAGATCCCTTTGAGCTGCGCCGACACCGGAGGAGTCCCCTCCGTGGCCAAGAGCGCGACGGTCTTTGAAAACTCAACAGCATGCGCACCAAGCGGCCTCCATACCGGCCGTTTGATGTGCGTCCAGGTTCGACCCTGGCCGCAAGG
>DATHJG010001037.1:0-5434 GCA_035489875.1 Solirubrobacteraceae bacterium
TTCCTCGTCCTCGCGGCTATGCCGAGACGCTTCAGATCCAACCGCCGAGAGCGTACCGCTGATCGTAGGATTGTCAACAGTCGGATTGAGAACTGCCGGCGCGGTAGACGTCGCCCTCCCCGCCGGAGCTCCTCAGCCCGGCGAGGATCCGCGGCAGCACCGCGTCCACGTCGGTGATCGGCAGCCCGTGCGTCGGCCCGACCACCTCGACCGACAGCTCGGCAACCATGCGCTCGAGACGAGCGACGTACGGCTCCATGTCGGTGTACCGCGCCCACGTGAGCGACTGGTCGCTGAACAGCCCGGTCATCTCGGAGATATCGAGTTCCGACACCTCCTCGGCGGTACATCCGCACTGACTCGCGGCGTGATGGTGCGCGTAGGCGAAGCCATCGCCGGGAAACAGCGCGCGGCGCCGCGTGTCGTATCCCCACTGCGTCGTCAGGAGATCGCGGATGACCGCTTCGACGGCGACGAACTCGGTGCCGCCCAGATCGATCGCCTCGCCAGGCGCGAGGGGCACGAAGCGCTCCTCGTACTGCGGGAAGAACAGGTGGTAGTCCTGGACGTTGCCCCGCAGATCGGCCCGCGGGTAGCGCTCGAGCAGTCGCCCGACGCCGCCGGCGTGCGGCGTCTCCTGGTGGGTCGTCCAGATGTGTCGCAGCTCGGGACCCGTCGCGAGGAGCTGGTCGAGCTGCCTGGCGACCACGCGATGATCGTTCGGGAGGCCGGCTTCGACGAGCAGTGAGGACTCGTGACCGCGCAGGAGGTACACCGAGTCATAGCTGTGGAGCGTGCTGCCCTCGTATGGCAGCTCCAGACAGGCACCCAGCCAGAACAGGCCGGGTGCCAGCTCGCGCGGGAGCGGATCGGCGGAGACGGTCATGCCCCGCCCGTCGCGCTCACGGCGCCTCGGCCCAGCCGGGCGATGCTCTCGTCCATCAGCGCCGCGTGCCGGCGGACGACGGACTCGCCGCTCAGCACGGCGCCGAACGCCGGGGCGATCACGCGGACGTCGTGGCGCTCGAAGATGCTCGCCAGGTCACGACGGACGTCGTCGACCCGCGAATGCGCGAGCCACCAGTACCGCGTGTTCGCGAGGTGGTCGCATACGTCCTCGGTGGTCACGTCGTCGTGCTCGGCCGTCACGAGCCATGGCCCGGCTTCGGAGGGACGCACGACGTAGCCGAACGAGTCCGAGGTGAACAGCGTGCCGGTCGCCTCGTCGTAGATCCAGTGGGTGGTCAGGAGCCGCAGCGCCGGCCGGAACACGGCCAGGCGGCGCGTGCCCGCACGTCCGAGCTGGATCGTGTCCGTTCGCGGAACCACGACCGTCGTTACGACCGGTAGGTCGTCCCCACCGCCGTCGGCCGCATCGAACTCTGAATGGATGTCGGCCCATCGGGGAGCGTCGGCGAACTGGCCGTACACGGTCCTGATCCCGAACCGGTCGATCAGCGGGAGGACGTTGCAGACCGAATCGAACTCTCCTTGGCGCAGCGCGAACATCGAGAGCGTGCATGGCTCGCGCAGCGAGGCGCCGATCTGAGCCTTCAGCGAAGCCTCGTGGACGGTCACGCCGGTGTCCACGAGGAGCGCATCCTCGTCCTCCTGGATCAGGTAGCAGTTCATCGACGCGAACCCGCGTGCGGACGGGGAGTGCCAGCTCACCCGCCCGTCCACCGGGTAGGTGTTGCACAGGGCCAGCAGCCGGTCCTGCGCGATCTCGATCACCTGCGCGCTCATGCGGTGCCACCTCCTGCTCGGGGCCTGGGAGCCGCTTCGCGCTGAAAGCCGGTCTTGTCGACGACGTCGCGCAACGGGTCGCCTGCCCGCCACCGCTCGAGGTTCTCGAGGAAGTGCCGGACCACCTCGTCCTCCCAACCGACGAGATCGCCCGACATGTGCGGAGAGATCACGACGTTCTTCGTATGCCAGAGCGGATGTTCCGGCGGCAGTGGCTCCACGTCGAACACGTCGAGCGCGGCCGCGGCGACCTGGCCGGTCCCGAGCGCCGCGATGAGCGCGTCCTCGTCGACGGTCGCGCCCCGACCGACGTTCACGAGCCACGCCCCCGGGCGCACGCGACCGAGGCGGTCCGCGTCCAGCAGCCGGTGGGTGTCCTTCGTCAACGGGAGTGCGAGGACGACGATGTCGGCCCGTGCCAGGAGCGGGTCGAGATCGCCAATCGCGTGGACCGCGCCGATGCCGGGCTCCCCATCGCGCGCGCGCCGCCCCACGACATCCACGTGCACGCCGACGGCGCGCGCGAGCAGCACGATCTCGCGGGCGAGCGGTCCGGCGCCGAGCACGACCATCCGCCGGCCGCGCAGTCGCTGACTCTCGCGGTGAGACCATTCGCGCCTCGCCTGGAGCTCCAGGGTGCGCGGGAGGTCCTTCGCGAAGGCGAGCAGGACGGCGAGGACGTACTCGGCGATCGGCTGCTCGAACACGCCGCGCGTGTTCGTGACTACCACGTCGCTGCCGACCACCTCGGGTATCAGCACGGCGTCGACTCCGATGCTTCCCGTCTGGATCCAGCGCAGGTCGCGAGCGCTCGGCCAGGCCAGCGCCAGCAGGTGGGTGCGGAAATCCGCCAGGAACAGGACGTCGGCGCCGTCGAGCGCCCGGGTGAGCCCCTCGACGGAGTCCGCGACGCGGACGTCCGCCACATCCTGCAGTCCATCCAGCGGGAGCATGTCCTCCTGCCCCGGCGGCGTGAGGACGACCACGCGCGCGCCGCAAGTGCGGTGCGCCGCGCCGCTCAACCCCGCCCCCGCGCCGGCGGCGCCCCGTCGCTTCCCCGGTGGACGCCGCCCACCGATACGTACTTGACCTCGAGGTACTCGTCGATCCCGGCGGCTCCGCCCTCACGCCCGTAGCCGGACTGCTTGACGCCGCCGAAGGGCGCCGCCGGGGACGACGGCGCCCCGTCGTTGAAGCCGATGACGCCGAAGTCGAGCCGTTCCGCGACGCGGAACACGCGGGCGTAGTCCCCGGACTGCACGTAGGCCGCAAGCCCGAACTCGGTGCCGTTCGCCAGCTCCACCACCTCGTCCTCGTGATCGAAGATCGTGACCGCCGCCACCGGGCCGAACGTCTCCTCGGTGGCGATCCGCATGTCCGAGGTCACCCCGTCGAGCACGGTCGGCGCGCAGAAGCCGCCGTCGGAGCCGAGCCCGTCCGGCGGCGCGGGCCCGCCGACGACGACGCGTGCGCCGGCGCGGACCGCATCCTCCACGTGGTCTCGGACCTTGCGGACCGCGTCGGCGTTGATCAGCGGGCCGATGTCGACCCCCGGAACGCTTCCCGGACCCACGACGAGGGCCGCGGTGCGGGACGCGAGGCCCGCGACGAACTCCTCGTGGATCGAGCGTTGGACGAAGATGCGATTCGCGCAGATGCAGGTCTGGCCGGCGTTGCGGAATTTCGACGCCATCACCTGATCGAGCGCCGCCTCGAGATCGGCGTCATCGAAGACGATGAAGGGCGCGTGGCCGCCGAGCTCGAGGCTCAGACGGGTCACGGTCTCCGCCGACCGGCGGATCAGCGACTTCCCGACCGCCGTCGACCCCGTGAACGACAGCTTGCGGACACGCGGATCCTGCATCAGGACGTCGGCCACCATCGCCGGCTTGCTCGAGGTGACCAGGTTCACCACTCCGGGCGGCAGGCCGGCGTCTAGGAGGGCGCGGCAGACCTCGACCGCGGTCAGCGGCGTCTCCTCGGCCGGCTTCGCGATGCTGGTGCAGCCGGCGGCGATCGCCGGGCCCAGCTTGCGCGTGATCATGGCGGCAGGGAAGTTCCACGGGGTGATCGCGGCCGTCACGCCGACGCCCCGGCGCAGCACGAGCGTCCGCTTGTCCGGCGCGGCCGGTGGAACGAGCTCCCCGTACACGCGCTCGGCCTCGCCGGCGAACCAGTCGAGGAACGAGGCGGCGTAGTGGACCTCGCCGACCGCCTCGGGCTTGGGCTTGCCCTGCTCCGAGGTGATCACGTCCGCGATGGCCTCGCTGCGCTCGCGCAGCAGGTCAGCGGCGCGCAGCAGCAGTCTCGCGCGGTCCTTGGCGATCGACTGCCGCCAGGGCTCCAGCGCGCGGTCGGCGGCGTCCATGGCGGCACGCACATCCTCCGGAGCGGCGTCCGGCATCGAGCCGACGACGGCGCCCGTCGCCGGGTCGCGCACGTCGAAGCGCGCGCCGGACTCGGCGCCGCGCCAGTCCGGCCCGATCAGCAGCAGACCGTCGTCAATGCCGCTCATCGCTCGGTCAACCGGTACTTGCCGGCCAACTGGCGCAGGCCGTCGCGGACCTTGGGCATCGTCGCCTCGGGGTCGCAGACCGGGCTCCCGTGAGCCGGCGCGATCGTGTTCACGGGGTACTGCACGTTCATGAGCGTGTCGAGCCGGGCGATGTGAGGCTCGACCGTCTTGAGCCTCGTCCAGTACAGGGCGTACTCCGCGAAGAGCTCGGTCAGGTCGGAGATCGGCATGCCGGGGATCTCCTCCGCGACCTTGCCGCACTGCTCGGCCTCGTGGACGTGCCCGAAGCCGAGGCCGTCGCCCGTGAAGAGCACGCGCTGGCCCTCGTCGTAGCCCCAGAGCGTCGCCGCGAGATCGCGGAAGACCGCCTCGACGAACACGAAGCGCCGCTCGCCGAGGTCGACGCCATCGCCGATCCCTACGTTGGTGAACCGATCGACGTAGTCGGGGAACAGCAGGTGCAGGTCGCGTGTGTCCGCACAGGCGCGGGCCGCGGGGAACTTGGCCAGGAGCCGCTCGAGGTTCCCCGCGTGGGTCACCTCGGCGTGCGTCGGGAAGATCCACTCGACCGGCGGCACCCCGCGGGCGAGCAGGCCGTCGAGGAGCCGCTCGACGACCTCCCAGTCGTTCGGGTGGCCCGTGTCGACGAGCAGGCTTCGCTCGGTGCCGTGGACGAGGTAGGTGGAGTTGTAGACGTGCTCGGGCGGCTGCCCCGGGCGCGGTGGCCAGACGAAGCAGTCTCCGATCCAGAAGACGCCGGGTGCGAGCTCGCGCGGAAGCCGCGAGCCGGCGGTCTGGTCTCGGGGTGCGAGGACCTCCGCCCTGCTGCTCATCGGCCTGCCCCCGCGGTGGCGCCCGACCGGCCCAGGTCCCGCAGCGCCTCGTCGACGAGGCTGAGGTGTCGTTGGACCAGCGGGCCGCCCGCGAGCACGCAGCCGAACGTCGGCGCGATGCTCTGGACGTCGAAGGTCGAGAACACGTCGTCGAGGAACCTCCTGAGGGGTTCGGTGTCGGCGTCCTCGAGCCAGTCGAACTTCGTGCGCAGGTGCATGGTCACGTCCTGGAGGGTGGTCTCGTCTTGCGGCTGCGTGAGGACGCGGCGCCCGGGCTCGGGCGCAAGGGCATGGGAGAACGCGTCGGACGTGAAGAGCGCCTGCGTCTCGTGGTCGTACA
>DATHJG010001038.1:0-5265 GCA_035489875.1 Solirubrobacteraceae bacterium
CGCAACGGTGCCGTGCAGCGAGCGGCTCCTGCGCCGCTACTGAGCGCGCGCTCCCGCGCGACGCAACGGTGCCGTGCAGCGAGCGGCTCCTGCGCCGCGACTGAGCGCGCTCTGGCGCGACGCAACGGTGCCAAGCTGCCGGTGGAGGGGGCCGCCGCGCGGCGCGGACGCGGTCACGGGTCCGAGCCCGTGCCGATCCCGGCCGCGCGGAGCCGCTCGACGCTACGGCGCAGGTCGTCGGCCGGGAGGCCCGGCGAGCCGGGGCGGCGGTCCTGCTCGACGGTCGCCAGCCCCGCGTAGCCGGCGGTCCCGAGCGCGGCGCGGAGCCCGTCGAGGTCGAGCGCGCCCTCGCCCACGGGGCAGAAGACCCCCTGGGCGATCGCGGTCCAGAAGTCCAGCCGGGCGGCGCGCGCCGCCGCGAGCCGCGGCTCGCTGACGTCCTTGAGATGCAGGTGCTCCAGCCGGCCCGCGTACCGCGCGACGAGCGCGACCGGGTCGGCGCCGGCGTAGAGCGCGTGGCCCGTGTCGAGGCAGAGGCCGAGCGCGTCCGCCGGGACGTCGGCCAGCAGCCGCTCGATCTCGTCCTCGAACTCCACGTAGCTGCCGGCGTGGGGATGGAACACGGGGCGCACGCCGCGCTCGGCCGCCAGCGCGGCGATCTCGTGCACCACGGCGACGAGCTGACGCCAGCGCGCGGCGTCGAGCCGCGCCGCCGCCGCCGAGCGCCCGGCGGTCGCCGCGCGCGCCTCGCCCGGCCGGTCGATCACCACGAGGAAGCGGCCACCGGTGGCCACGATCGCGTCGAGCGCGCGCCGGGCGGCCGCGATCGCCTGCGTGCCTGCACGCGGATCGTGCAGCGCCTCGAACACGAAGCCGCCGGCGCTGCGCAGGCCGTGTCCGTCGAGCACCGCGCGCTGCGGCGGCAGGTAGCCGACCGGACCCAGCTCCGTCCAGCGCAGGCCCGCGGCGGCGATGCCCGCCAGCACCTCGTCGTAGGGCGGGTTGCCCGGATCCCCAGCGAAGTCGACGCCCCATGAGACGGGGCCGCCTGCGAGCTCGATCGGACTCGGCGACGTCATCCGGTGATTCAATCACAGCGCCCGGCCCAGGCTCACAGGCACACCGGCCACAGCGCCTCGAACGCGAGGGCCGTCGGCGACGCGCGCACGCGGTCGTCACGGCGCTCGGCGAGGCCGGCGCGCTCGAGGGCCGCCGCCGCGGCCGACACCGCGTCCGGCGGCCGGCCGAGCACGGCCGCGAGGTCGGCGAGCGCGTCGCCGTCCGTCGGTGGATCGACGAGGATCTCGAGCAGGAGCAGTCGCTGGTCGTCATGGGCGGCCGTGCCCGGGGAGGCGATGGCCGCGAGCCGGGGGTCAGGGCGTGAGGGGAGCGACATGGTGCTCAGCAACTTAGCGGTGGGTGTGGACGGAATCGCTCAGCGTCTGAGCGTCGTGTCATCATCCGCGGGCGATGCCTGAGCAGCCCACCCTCGGCGAGGCCCTGAAGGAAGCCCGCATGGCCGCGAGGCTCAGCCTGCGCGACGTCGAGCGGCGGACCGGCGTGCGCAGCGGGCATTTGTCGCAGATCGAGACGAACACGATCGGCCGCCCGGAGATGGCGATCCTGTGGGCGCTCGCGGCGACCTACGGGATCGACTTCAGCCGCCTGCTCGCGCTTGGCGGCTACGGCGGCGGCGAGGACATCTCCGCGCGCCAGCGCCAGCGCATGACGGTCGCGCTGCGGGCGATGAGCGAGCTGTCGCCGGCCGATCAGGCCGAGGCGCTGCGGTTCATGGCGGAGCTCAAGGCGCGGCGCGATGACTGACGTGCCCGCCTTCACGACCCGCCGGCTCGAGCGGATCGCCGAGGACGCGCTCGCGAGCGCCGGCGTGCTCGGCGTCCTTCCGACGCCGCTCGACGCGCTGCGCCCGGTCGCGGGCATCCGCGCCGTCGAGGCGATGCCCGCCCTCCCGGAGCGGATCCGGACGCCCGGGCGCCAGTTGCTCGGCGCGCTGTGGTTCGAGGAGCGGACGATCTTCCTCGAGGAGCGCCAGTCCGACGCGCGGCGCCGGTTCACCGAGGCGCACGAGCTGATGCACGCGCTGTGCCCGTGGCACGAGGCGGTGCTGCGCGAGGACACGAGCGACGAGCTGTTCCGGTCCGCGGTCGACGCGATCGAGGCGGAGGCCAACGCCGGCGCGGGGATGCTGCTCTTCCAGGGACGCCACCTCGCCGCGCGCGTCGCCGCCGAGCGGCCGTCGATCAGCGCGCCGCTGTCGCTCGCGCGCGAGTACGGCGCGTCGGCGCACGCCGCGCTCCATCACTACGTGCTGACGCATGCGGCGGCGCTGGCGATGCTCGTCGTCGGCCGCTTCCCGCGCCGCGACGGGAGCCTGCCGGTCTGGCGCAGCGTCGAGTCGCGCCGGTACCGCCAGCGCTTCGACCGGGCCGCGGCCGCGATGCCGGCCGGGCTGCTCCCCGGGAGCCCGCTGCGCGAGCTCGTCGAGGCCGCGCGCTGCGCGAGCGAGCCGGCGATCGCCCGGCTGCCGTGGACCGACCCGCACGGCCGCGTGCGGCGCGTGCGGGCGCACGCGCACTACAACCGGCACGCGTTCCTCGTGCTGCTGGAATCGGCGGGAGCGCGCTAGCGCCGCGGCCATACTGGGAGCATGCGCTACGGCTACAAAGAATCCGCGGAGCAGTTCGGCCCGCGCGAGCTGCTCGAGTTCTCGCAGCTCGCCGAGCGGCTCGGGCTCGACTCGATCGCGATCTCCGACCACTTCCAGCCGTGGCGCCATCACGGCGGCCACGCGCCCGCCGCGCTGCCGTGGCTCGGCACGGCCGGCGCGACGACCGAGTCCGCGCGCATCGGCACCAGCGTGCTCACCCCGACGCTGCGCTACCAGCCCGCCGTCGTCGCGCAGGCGTTCGCGACGCTCGGCTGCCTGTTCCCCGGCCGCGTGTGGCTCGGCGTGGGGAGCGGCGAGGCGATGAACGAGATCCCCGTCACCGGGGGCGCATGGCCCAGCGGGCGGGAGCGGCGGCGGCGCCTGGCCGAGGCGGTCGAGCTGATCCGCCGCCTCTGGACCGAGGAGCGCGTGACGTTCGAGGGCGAGTACTACCGCACCGACCGCGCAACGATCTACGACAAGCCGGACGAGCCGCTGCCGATCTACATCGCGGCGTCCGGGCCGCTCGCCGCCAAGCTCGCCGGGCGGCTCGGCGACGGCTTCATCTGCACGAGCGGCAAGCCGCGCGAGCTGTACGTCGAGCTGGTCGAGAAGCTCGAGGAGGGCGCCCGCGCCGCCGGCCGCGATCCCTCGGCCATGCCGCGCATGATCGAGATCAAGGTGTCCTACGACCGCGACCGCGCCTACGCCGACGAGGCCTGCGGCTGGTGGGCGGCGCTCGCGCTCTCCCAGGAGGAGAAGTCCGGCGTCGAGGATCCGATCGAGCTGGAGCGCCTCGCCGACGCCAACCGCGAGCGGGCGAGCTCGCGCTTCATCGTCTCCGACGATCCCGACGAGGTCGTCGAGCGGATCGCGCCGTACGTCGAGCTCGGCTTCGACGAGCTGGTCTTCCACGCGCCCGGCGACGATCAGCCACGCTTCCTCGAGCAGTTCACGCGCGACGTGCTGCCCCGCCTCCGCGCCGCCCACTAGAGAGAGGGACTCCGAATGGCCACCACCGCCGAGACCGCCGCCGCGATCAGCCCGCACGACTTCCTCCGCATCGACGCGCTGCTCGGCGACGAGGAGCGGATGATCCGCGACACCGTGCGGGCCTACGTGCGCGAGCAGCTATTGCCGCAGGTGCCGGAGTGGTTCGAGCGCGGGACGCTGCCGTCGCGCGAGACCGCGCGCGGGCTCGGCTCGCTCGGGCTGCTCGGCATGCACCTCGAGGGCTACGGCTGCGCGGGCGCGAGCGCGGTCGCGTACGGGCTGGCGTGCCTGGAGCTGGAGGCGGGCGACAGCGGCCTGCGCTCGCTCGTGTCGGTGCAGGGCTCGCTCTCGATGTTCGCGATCTGGCGCTACGGCTCGGAGGAGCAGAAGCAGGAGTGGCTGCCGCGGATGGCCGCCGGCGACGCGATCGGCTGCTTCGGGCTGACCGAGCCGGATGCGGGCTCCGATCCCGGCTCGATGCGCACGCGCGCACGGCGCGACGGCAGCGACTGGGTCCTCTCCGGCACGAAGATGTGGATCACGAACGGCTCGGTGGCCGACGTCGCCGTGGTGTGGGCGCGGACCGACGACGGCGTGCGCGGGTTCCTCGTCCCCGCCGGCACGCCCGGGTTCACGACGCAGGACATCCACCAGAAGCTCTCGCTGCGCGCGTCGATCACGTCCGAGCTGATCCTCGACGACGTGCGCCTGCCCGCCGGGGCGCAGCTCCCGGACGCCGTCGGCCTGCGCGCGCCGCTCTCCTGCCTGTCGGAGGCGCGCTTCGGGATCGTGTTCGGCGCGGTCGGCGCGGCCCGCGCGTGCTACGAGGCGGCGCTCGAGTACAGCCTCACGCGCGAGCAGTTCGGCAAGCCGATCGGCGGCTTCCAGCTCACCCAGGCCAAGCTCGCCCAGATGCTGCTGGCGGTCAACCAGGGCCTGTTGCTCGCGTTGCACCTGGGGCGGATGAAGGACGGCGGAACGCTGCTGCCCGAGCACGTGAGCTTCGGCAAGCTCGCCAACGTGAACGCGGCGCTGGCGGTCGCGCGCGAGGCGCGCCAGGTGCTCGGCGCGAACGGCATCACGCTCGAATATCCGGTGATCCGGCACATGAACAACCTCGAGTCGGTGGTGACCTACGAGGGGACGGCCGACATCCACACGCTCGTGCTCGGCCAGGCGATCACGGGCCTCGCCGCCTATCGCTGAGCGCGGCCGCGAGCGCGGCGACGAAGTCGCGCGCGGGCGGGCGGACGCCTGAGGCGGCGGTGAGCGCGTAGAGCGCGCGGCGCGGGACGCCGTCGTCGAGCGCGACCATTGCCACGCCCGAGAGGCGGCCCGCGAGCAGCTCCGGCGCCAGCGTGACCGCCAGGCCCCCGGCGACCAGCTCGCCGATCGCCAGCGGGTCCCGGCTCACGTAGCCGATCCGGGGCTCGAAGCCGGCGGCGACGCAGGCGCGGTACACGAGGTGTTCGCGCGACGGCGCGGTCCACGTCTCGTCCGCCAGCTCGGCGAGCTCGATCCGCCGCCGCCCCGCGAGCGGATGCGCCGCGGGGAGCATGGCCAGCATCGACTCCTCGCCGAGCTCGTGCCGCTCGGTCCCGTCC
>DATHJG010001039.1:0-2152 GCA_035489875.1 Solirubrobacteraceae bacterium
GCGAGCATCACGACGCCGCGCGCCTGGCCCACGGCGAACGCCGAGCGCGTGTTCGCGCCGAAGTAGAGGTCCTCCACGGCGAGCGCGTCCGGCTCGTACTCGTCGAGCAGCGCCCCCACGCGCGCGTGGATCAGGGCGAGCCGCGCGCCCGGGTCCGCGCCGGCGGGGGTCTCGATCACGCCGCCGTCGAGGGCGACGAGCCGCGCCCCGTCGCGCGCCACCACGCCGTAGCCGGTGTTGGCGGTGCCAGGATCGATGCCGAGGACGACCATTCCGGGGGAGATTCTGCGCCCCGGTCCGGACGCCTTCCCGCGAGTAACCCCCGGAGCGCAGGCGGGAGGCTGCCCTAGGGACGGTTCGCAGCTCGACACGGTCAGCCGGACGCCGAGCACCGGATCGTTCTCCCGAGCAGAAGCGGCTTCGCGCTACAACTCCGACAGCCGGACGCCGAGCACCGGAACCGTTACATCGGCGTCCTGCTCGACCCGGTCAGCCGGACGCCGAGCACCGGAACCGTTACATGGGCGTCCGCGCCCGAACGTAGCGTGCGCGCCATGCATTCGCACACCACAACCCGCCGCCGCTTCCTCGCCGGTGCCGGCGCCGCCTCGGTCGGCGCGGCGATCGCCGCCACGCCGGGTGCGGCGCTCGCACGCGCAGGCGAGCGCGGCAGCGGCAGCGTCCGGCTGCTGCACTTCACCGACGCCCATGTCACGCCGGGCATCCCGCGCTCGGAGCCGCTCACCAAGCGCGCGCTGCAGCTCGGGCTCGCCTACCGCCCGGACCTGATCCTCCAGTCCGGCGACGCGATCTACGACGCGCTGTATGCGAACAAGGCGAGCACGGAGGCGCAGTGGGCCGCGCACCGGCGGATCTACGACGGCATCGGGACCCCGGTCGCGCACGTGATCGGCAACCACGACTGCTGGACCGGACCGGGGTCGACCGGCGACCCACTGGGCGGGAAGGGGATGACGCTGCGCGAGCTCGGGCTCGCCAAGGGCTACTACTCGCTGCGATTCGGCGCGTGGAAGCTCATCGTGCTCGACTCGATCGAGCTGACCGGCGGCGGCGGGTACGTCGGGCGCCTCGGCGACGAGCAGACCGCGTGGCTGGCGCAGGAGCTGGCCTCGACGCCCGAACGGACGCACGTCGTGCTGGCCTCGCACATCCCGATCCAGACCGCGCTGCCGTTCACCGACTCGTCGCTGCGCGGGTCGGACGGCTCGTTCACGGTCCCCGGCGGCTGGGGCGTGCACTCCGACACGCCGGAGATCAACGACCTGCTGCTCGACCACCCGAACGTGCAGCTCGCGCTCAGCGGCCACAACCACGTCCGCGACGACATCACCTACAACACCGTGCGCTTCGCGAACGGCGGCGCGGTGAGCGGCAACTGGTGGGACGAGGCCGACCCGGGCTACCGCGACACCCCGCCGGGCTTCGCGATCGTCGACCTGGAACGCGACGGCTCGTCGGAGATCCACTTCTACTCCTACCGGGAGGTCGGCGAGAAGGAGGTTTCGGCCGACGGGCCTGCCCGCGCGTAACTCCGGTCCTATCGTGATGGGCATGCGCCTCAGCGTGCTCGACCAGTCGCCGATCTCCGCGGGCTCCACGGGGCCGGACGCGCTGGCGAACACGCTCGACCTCGCGCGCCTGGCCGACGAGCTGGGCTACCACCGCTACTGGGTCGCCGAGCACCATGGCGGGCCGATGCTCGCCGGCCCCGCGCCGGAGGTGCTGATCGGCCCGCTCGCCGCGGCGACCCAGCGGATCCGCGTCGGCAGCGGCGGCGTGATGCTCCCCCACTACAGCCCGCTGAAGGTCGCCGAGAGCTTCAGCCTGCTCAGCGGCTTGTTCCCCGGCCGGATCGACCTCGGGCTCGGCCGCGCGGCGGGCACGGACCCGTTGACGACGTACGCCCTGCAGCGCGACCGCCGCGCCGCCGCGCCCGACGACTTCCCGGAGCAGCTCGCCGAGCTGCTCGCGTACCTGGAGGACAACCTGCCCGCGGACCACGCGTTCGCGCGGCTCGCGCGGTCGCTGCCCGGCCGGCCCGAGGCGCCCGAGCCGTGGCTGCTGGGCTCCTCCCCCCAGAGCGCGATCTGGGCCGCGCAGATGGGCCTCCCCTACGCGTTCGCCGACTTCA
>DATHJG010001040.1:0-3435 GCA_035489875.1 Solirubrobacteraceae bacterium
GGTCGACGGAGCCGGCAACGTGAACGTGTCCATGGTGGGCCGGTCGATCGCGGGCGTCGGCGGGTTCATGGACATCGCCCAGGGTGCCCGCACCGTGGTGTTCTGCACCACGCTCACCTACGGCGGCCTGCGCATCGCCCTCGCCGACGGGCGCGTCCGCATCGAGCAGGAGGGCGCGGCGGCGAAGTTCGTCGACCGGCTCCAGCTCGTGTCGTTCGCTGGGCCCGACGCCCTCGCGCGTGGACAGCGGGTGCTGTTCGTGACGGAGCGGTGCGTGTTCCGCCTCACCGAGCACGGGCTCGAGCTCATCGAGGTGGCGCCGGGGATCGACGTCGACCGCGACGTCGCAGCGGTCGTCGAGTTCCCCTTCGCGGTGGCCGCCGACCTCGGGGTCATGGCGGTCGAGCACGAGAACGGAGTCCCCGCATGAGCTTCCTGACCTTCTCACACGAGGCGGGCGTCGGCACGGTGTCGATCGACCGGCCGCCGGCGAACGCGCTCAACGCCGAGCTGATCGGCGAGTTGGGCACGATCCTGGATGCCGTGATCGCGGATCCCGCCGTGCGGTGCCTCGTGATCGCGAGCGCCAACCCGCGGTTCTTCATGGCGGGCGGAGACATCAACAAGTACGCGGTCCTGGCGCCGGACGAGCTGGTCGCGCTCGTCGCGAGCTACCGCGCGACGTTCCAGCGGCTGCGCGGGCTACGCGTGCCGACGATCGTCGTCGTCGACGGCCATGCGCAGGGCGGCGGCGCGGAGATGCTGCTCGCGTGCGACTTCCGGATCATCGGCTCGGACGCGAAGATCGGCTTCCCCGAGATCCTGCTGGGCGGGGTGCCTTCGGCCGGCGGGACGCAGTGGCTGCCGCCGCTCGTCGGGTACGACCGCGCCCTCGAGCTCATGCTCACGGGCAGGACGATCGAGCACGAGGAGGCGATGCACCTCGGGCTCGCGACGCGGCATGCCGACGACCCGCTCGCCGAGGCATTGCGGTTCGCCGAGCAGATCGCCGCCCTGCCGCCCGTGGCCGTGGCGCACATCAAGCGCTGCGCAGGGGCGACGCTGGCCGGAGACCCGGAGAAGGGTGCCGCCCGCGAGGACGAGGCCACCGCGGCGATCGGCGTCACCGAGGAGTTCCGCGAGCGGGTCCAGGCGTTCCTGAGCCGCCGCCGGGAGCGCGGCAAAGTGGCCTCGTGAGCCGCTCCTACGGCGGCGGCGTCCGCCGCAGGCGCCGCCGCTCCAGCGCCCACCAGATCTCCGCGAGGGACTCGGTCCCGCGCAGCGAGGACTCCGTCGACTCCTCGAACCGCGCGAGCCGGTAGCGGACCGTGTTCGTGTGGACGCAGAGCGCCTCGGCCGTCTCGGCCAGCCGGCGGTCCGTCCGCAGGTACTGCTCAACCGTGTCGAGGATCACCGCGCCCGCCGCGCCGCGCCGCTCGAACGGCCGGACGTAGCGGGCGTCCATCGCCTCCCCCACGTCGGGGTCGGCGAGCACCGCCGGCCGCAACCCCAGGGAAGCGACGTCGTGCACTCCGGCGCGCCCGAGGGCCAGCACGGTCTCCAGCGCCCGGCTGGCAAGCCGGAAGCCTGCGTGGAGCGACGGCAGCGCCGCCGGCTCGGCGGTGCCCACGGCGATCGGGAGCGGCCGGCGCGGGAGCTCGCGGACGAAGCCGCACACGTCTCCTCGGATCCAGGCGACGAGGCCCTGCCGATCCTCGTCCGCCGACCCTGCGCCGAGGAGGTGCTCGACCTCGCGCGGCCGCATGTCCCCGAGCGGCCGCGCGCGCACGGCGTGGTAGCTCGCGTCGGGATCGAGGCCGTACGCCTCCACCCGGGCACGAATCTCCGCCGGCGGCAGGCCGCCGAACAGGACGGCCTCCACCAGCGAGCTCCGGTGATGCGCCTCCCGCCACACCGCGTCGAGCTCCGCCGCCCGGTGACCGCGCGCGAGCTCGATCGTCCCCGCGTCCCGCCACGCGAGGACGATGTCGGAGAGCTGCAGGAGGAGCGCATCGCGCGAGGGCCCTTCGGGGGCGAGGCGCTCGGCCGTGCGCCGGACTTCGTCCATCGCGATCCGCATCGTCTGGAGCATCTCCGCCACGGGCACGCCTTCGCGCGCGCGCTGGCCACCGGACTGGCGGAAGACGTCGGCGAGCGAGCCGAGGTCCGGCGGCCTGCGATCCCGCAGCGCCACCAGCAACCGCTCGAACGGCTCCGCCCCGGCCTCACGCAGGGTCTGCTCGGGCAGCGTCCCGTACGCCGGGAGCTCCTCGCGCAGCCGCACGGAGATGCGGCGCTGGATGCCTCCACGCGCACCTTCGATCGCCGATACGAGCTCCGTCCATGGATCAGAGTCGACCAACACGCCCGCCATCGTCCCGCGGAGCGGCCACAGCGGCCACGCCCCGGTTGGAGCGTTCTCCAACCAGTCGGCACCCGGTCACGCGCGCGAGCGCGAAGGCGCCTACGGTTCCTCAGCCCATGACGATCGCGCCGCCCGTCACCGCGTCCGCGCGCCGGCCCATCTTCGGCACCGACCACGACGCGTTCCGCGAGTCCGTCCGCGGGTTCCTTGCCAGGGAGGCCGTCCCGCACACCGAGGCGTGGGAGGAGGCCGGCATGGTCCCCCGCGCGTTCTGGAGCAAGGCGGCCACGCAGGGCCTCGTCGGCTGGGAGGTCCCTGAGGAGTACGGCGGGGCCGGGATCCGCGACTTCCGCTTCAACGCCGTCCTGAACGAGGAGATGTCGTACGCCGGCGCGGTCGGCGACAACTTCTCGTTGCAGAACGACATCCTCGTTCCATACCTGCTCGAGCTCGCGACGGATGATCAGAAGCAGCGCTGGCTGCCGCCGTTCGTGGCCGGCGACCTGCTGTTCGCGATCGCGATGAGCGAGCCGGAGATGGGGTCCGACCTACGCGCGATGACCACCAGCGCGACGCGGGCCGGCGGCGGCTGGCTGGTGAACGGGTCGAAGACGTTCGTCACGAGCGGGATCCAGGCCGACATGGTCATCGTCGCCGCCCGGCCGAGCGACGCCGAGCGCCGGGGCCAGCTCAACCTCCTCGTGGTCGAGGGCGGCATGGAAGGCTTCAAGCGCGGCCGCAAGCTCAAGAAGATCGGGCGGCTCGCGCAGGACACCGCCGAGCTGTTCTTCGACGACGTGTTCGTGCCCGACGCGAACCTGCTCGGCGAGGAGCGGCGGGGGCTCGACCACCTCAAGGTGCACCTGCCGCAGGAGCGCATGTCCCAGGCGGTCGTGGCCGTGGCGGTCGCCGAGGCCGCGCTCGATCTCACCGTCGCCTACTGCCGTGAGCGCCGGGCGTTCGGCAAGCCCATCGGCGAGCACCAGGCCATCCGCTTCGCGCTGGCCGAGATGCGCAACGAGGTCGACGTCTCGCGCGCCTACATCGATCGCTGTATCGAGCGCCACGTC
>DATHJG010001041.1:0-2328 GCA_035489875.1 Solirubrobacteraceae bacterium
CGGCGCGGCCGCGATGAGTCGGCCGGTCCCGGTCGCGGCTGGGCTGGACCCGCTTGGGCTCGCCCTTCTGCTTCGGGAAGTGCGGCGGCCACGGGGCGTCTCCCAGACCGCCCTCCTCGTCGCGACGGGCGAGGTCGAGCAGCTGGTCGAGCGAGCCGGGGCGCTCGTCGATGTCGCCGGCGGGATCGCCGACCAGGCGCAGGCGATCGGGCACGGTGTCGAGGCGCAGGTCGCCCGGGTCGACGTCGGGCACCTCGTCCCAGCGCAGCGCGCACGAGACGCGCGCGTCGGGCGTGGGACGCACTGAGTAGCACGACGCGACCGTGCGGTCGCGGGCGTTCTGGTTGTAGTCGACGAACACGCCGTGGCGCTCCTCCTTCCACCACTTGCTCGTCGCCAGCTCCGGCGCGCGCCGCTCGACCTCACGCGCGAGCGCAAGCGCGGCGCGACGCACCTCGAGGAAGTCCCAGCGCGGCTCGACCCGCACGTGCACGTGGATGCCCTTGGACCCGGAGGTCTTCGGGTACCCGCGCAGACCGTGCTCGGAGAGCACGTCGCGCACGACCATCGCCGTGCGGCGCACCGCGTCGTTGGCCACGAGCTCCTCCGCGGTGCGGCCGGACGGGAACGCGACCGTCGCCGTCTGCAGCCAGTCCGGCACCTTCTGCGGCACGCGCTTCTGCCAGATCGGGTCCTCCATGATCCCGTTGACGAAGCGCTTCATCACGGTCGGGCGCTCGCGGACATGCACCAGCGCCGCCTCGGCGACGGTCACGTAGTACTCGGCGACGTCCAGCTTCGTCCAGCCGGGCCGGGGGAAGTACACCTTCGCGGGGTTGGACAGCCGGACCTCGCGCCCCGCCACCTCGAGCATCGTATGGTCGCTCCCGGCCACCGGCGGGAGCGTACCGCGGCGGCCCGAGCAGCCCTCAGCGGCGGTCCCGGCCGAACAGGCTCTTGGCGACCTTGCCGACGACGACCTGCGTTCCGTCGACCGCCTCGGCGATCTGGAAGTCCGCCGCGGTGCTCGCCAGCGAGAACGCCCGGGCGGTGCTGAGTCCCTCCTCGGCGACGAGGAAGCCGACGACCTGCCGTGCCGCGATCGTCAGCGCGCGATCGAGGTCGTGGTCGATCCCCATCAGGATGTAATTCTCGCGGTCCTCGGCGCGCGGCAGCGCGATCGACCGCTTGTGCAGGACGAACCGGAAGACGCCGGAGAGCGACTGCTCGACCGCGTTCCCGCTCACCTCCCCGTTGCCCATCCCGGCGTGCGGATCGCCGGTGTAGAACCGCGCGCCGGGCTGGAAGACGGGCAGGAACAGCCGGCTTCCGACGGTCAGGTCGCGCACGTCGAGATTGCCGCCGAACGGTCCCGGAGGAGTCGAGGATTGGACGCCGTCCGCCGGCGCCGGTTCGCCCGGCAGGCGCGGCACGAAGACGCCGGTCGGAGCGGCCACTCCCATGATGCCCATGTGCGGGTGCAGCGGCACGTTGACGCCGTCCTCGAGGACCGCCACCTCGCCGCCCTGGACCTTCTTCGTCCGATAGAGGTGCTGGCGCACCCCTGGGAGCAGACCCGCGGGCGCGTCCGGCGGAGGCTCCGGAATGTCCAACCCGGAGTCGCCGGGCCGGAAGCCGGGATACGTCGGGCTGAAGATGCCGCTCGTCGGGCTGGTGGTGTTGATCCCGTACGGGACGCGGGTGTCGAGGTCGATGACGTCGATCTCCAGCGTGTCACCGGGCTCGGCGCCGTCCACGTAGATCGGTCCCGTGAGCAGGTGCCCCCCGCCGTACTTCGTCCGACTCGGGATGCTGGTCCAGAAGTCCTGCACGTCCTTCAGCACCTCGCTCGGCTTGACGCCGAAGTGGCCGAGGTAGGTCACGGGGTCCAGGGTCCCGTTCGTCGCGCCCTGATGCGAAAGCGTGTCGATGCGCACGGTCTGCCCGGATCGGATGGTCAGCACCGGCGGCCGGTCGATCGGGAATCCTCCCCAGACGACGTTCTCCGGCCGCGACGACAAGTAGTGATCCACGCGCCCGTACTGCACCTGCCCGCCGACGCGGCCCTCCGCCGCCGTGGAACCGGCTGCAAGCGCGAGGCCGCTCGCGGCCGCGCCCTTGAGGAATGCTGCTCGTGAGAGTTCGTTGCTCATGGCGGGGCGGCACTCGACCAAACGAGGGTGTGCTGCGCCATGGACTCGCGGCACCAGGCCGCTCGACTGCGTGTCGAATCGCCTGCAAACCTGATGACCAGGCGTGGATGAGGAAGCGGTCAACTCGAGCGAGACGCGGCGGGCCGTCCTGTTCGATGTCGACGGCACGCTGCTC